>CAYZUI010000089.1:0-13681 GCA_964481945.1 uncultured Gammaproteobacteria bacterium | reverse complement strand
GTAAGGTATCAGAGTTGCTGCCGTTACTATCCGGGGTATCGGCCGTCATCGTTTGTGTTGAAGTATCCTCGGAAAAATCCCCAGCTGACCAGTTGGTATCTTGTTCGTCGCACACACCGGCAGCAGAATCCGTGGTACAGGTGACATCCGTGTCATTGATATTCACCGTACAACTGGTTTCATCCGCTAACATGGTACAGTCATCCTCAACTTCGCACTCACAACCGGAACTGGAATAGTTGGAATCAAACGGATCGCACACTACATTCGGAGAATCGGAATAACACAGTACACCACTGGTTGTGCTACAGGTCTCGTCACCCAGAGCAATGGTACAACTTTCGGTCGCCGTACAACTGCAGCTGCCGACTTCGTTTTCCGTAATAATACCGGCTACCGGACATGAGGCTGCTTCCAAATCTTCTAAGCTGTTATACACTGGATCCCAATCGTAGGCCCAATAAAAGCCGGCGGCGGCGCCATCATCAATCCGGCTAATCGGCTGATCGTCAGATGTATTTGAAGTGAGGTCAACACCGGCCGAATAGACTGTGGTGGCGAAATCTTCGGTTTGACCGGTCTCACTAAAGGTATAATTCGCCTCTTGGAATTCTTCGCTGTCGGCCTCCAGAGTAACCGAGTCTGGCCCACAGGCGGCCTGATAACCGGCCAAATTGATTGTGGTAAAGACATACCGAACATAGTCATCGTAACACAGACCGGCTGCCGCCATTTCCGTGGGACAGCCAACAGCCACGCCAGTCTCCGCATCAATGATCCCACTATGATGGTTGGTACCACTGGCTACGGTATCAGCGCTATCAATGACCAATTCATAGGTTTGCGCAAAATCGAGAATAGCGTCTAATTCTAGGGTTAAGGTTGTTCCATCATTCGATACACTGATATCACTGACATCGTTCGGACCGCCCGTATCACTAAAGCTTTGTAAATGTAGTCGCACATCATCGGTAAACTCGATATCCTCTGGTGCCACATCGTCGTCTAGATTAACCGTACTGTCACCATTTTCATCCAGGATCGGATCATTATCGTTGACGCTAAAGACAGCACTGGAGGTGATTGGCCGACTAAACTGAATTTGAATTTGTGCATTCGGACAAATTGAAGTGCTGCTGGGTGTGGGGAAGGTGACTGATTCAATTCCCAGTTGGGCAAAGTTACCATTAAACACACCCGCCTCGTCAGAATCGATTGTGCCATCACTATCCGTGTCTTGTAGATCCGCATCGTACCCCAAGGTTGCCTCTGTATCATCCGTCAGACCGTCACCGTCGCCATCATCAAACTCGATAATCGGCTGGGTTTGGCAGGTACCGGTATCGCTGGTGGCGCTGACGCTAGCGTCGTACACGCAGCTGGATAGATTACAGCACGAATCCGGTTCGGCCCGGCAGAAGCCGGTGGCGGCGGTGGTACAACTGCCGAACGAGGGGTCAAAATCTAAATTACAGTTCTGTAAGGCATCGCCGCCGTTACAATCACCACAGGTCGTGCAGGTTACCGGGAATTCTAAACCATTACTGTGGCACTGCGTACCAGCAGCAGTGGTGGCAATGGCGATTACGTCACCTGTTTCTGATCCGGCCGGAACATCACTGGTGTATTGGGTACTAAAATACTGGGTCCAATCCACGTTCGCCGATACGTTAGACTCATATTCCACCGAACCATCCAATTCAACAAAGTTATTGATCGATTCCGAACAAACGACCGTCGTATCTGTCGAATCGGCATAACACGTTTCGCTATCGGTGATACTGCAGGAGCTTCCACCCACAGCGATGGTACAGGTAATCGTGGCATCGGCCGGATCGGTATAGGTACAATATCCGTTGATACCATCATAGACCGTATAGCCATTCGAAGTGGTTGTGGTACACGTTTCCGAGGTAAAATCTGGATTAACGTAATAGGTGGTGGTGGCAGAAACAGTGCACGAGGTGGCACCTTCCGCAATGTCACAACCACCCAATGTGTCGGTTTGGCAACTGCAGTAACCATCATTTTGATTACGGAAATTTTCACCTGATAAATCAATATCATAACTGGTGGTGACTGGACTATAGGCTGGATCGGCATCACACAACACCGGTAAATCTACGGCTGAACAACTGTCATCACGATTAAAAAGAACTGGGTCACTGTTTTGTGATACTAGGCCACTACTACCAGTATATACTTGCCTGACTACCACAGCGGCCGTATCGGCTGGGCTATCCGTGAACACCCCATCGGGTATCGTGGCAATGATTTGTAAGTTATTCCACGAATCAGTTTCATCACAAGCTAAATCAGCGGTAATACCATCCGCTTGTACGGCGCTGCCCAAGGCATACGTCGCGGGATCATAATAGGTCCCAAAGTGACAGCCTTGGATAGTAGTGGGCTGTCCCACCGCGCCAGATTCCGGACTCAACCCAGTAATATACGGTGCACACATGCCATTGACGCAAGTGGATAAACAACTGCCATACGTACAATCGGAATTTCCTTCACAGGCGTTACAGGTTTCCGCTGGCGCGCATTGCCCCAAGTTACAACAACCGGTGGAGCAATCATAGTTCGATCCACAACTGACGGAAAAGTCTAAGGCGTTACTGGTATAACTAGTACTTTCCAACTGCACGCCTTCGTCATCAGCAATGGCACCGTCTGGGACAACGGCGTTGTCGATGAAATTGGCGTTCGTCCAGCTTTCCGTTCCGTCTGTGGCCAAACGACTGGTGGAACCAGCAAAGGTGACCTCTTCACCTCCATCGCTCGTCAAAATATCAAAACCTTCACCGTACAAGTCGGTAGTGGTATCTTCTCGACCCGAATCAGGATCCGCCCGACACAGACATGGCGTAGCAGCACTGCCAACCGTACAGGTCGATTCGTCATAGGTATCGGTCAAATTATAATAACTCGAAATGGTAAGATTATAGTCGGCGGCCGGCACGGATCCATCTTCCGGTACTTGCACAATCACCTCATCGTTGTCCCAGGTGTCACCACAAATGGTTTCCGATGGATACGACGCTTCAGTCGTATTGAAACTGACTACTCCCGTACCGCCATCAGAGAAGGTGGCATTAGATGCCGAACAAGTTTCGAGTCCAGATACGACACATTTGTCATAGCCTTCCTCCACCCGGCAGGTTCGGCCAGTGCTATCAGCCATCGTGCAATCACAGCCTTGGAAAAAGTCTAAATCGAAATTCGCGCTGGTCGATTCTGTGGTACAGGTTTCACCTAATTCGCAGTACTCTTCGCCTAAACTGCAAGTGTGGACACTGTCGGTTAGTAAACAAGTGGTACTGCCCTCTTCCACGGTACAGGTTTCAGTGTTTTCCGTTTCATCCACTTCGGTTGTACTTGGATCATCAATCCCCAGATCGGTACACGTACAGTACCCAGCTTGATCTTGATCATTGCCAAAGTAACAACCATTCAACGTGACACAACCGCCCGGACCAACATCGGCAGTGGTGGCATTATTTGGGGTGAAACTGGTGATATCTGGAGCGCAATGAGATGTTATCGGATCGCAGTAGGTATCTCGACAATCCGCCGTATAACAATCACTATCTTGGGTACAAAAACCATAGTCTACTTCGACTAAAGCCGTATCACTGGCAGCCACAGTGCTATCGGCCGGATCTAGTAAGTTCGCGGTCACTGTTGCCATACCGTCATTACCTTCATCTTCACCCTGCAGACAGACGGTGTTATAACCGATCGTTGATGTATCTGCCGCACTGGTACCGACGATATCACCACTGTCATCATTATCACCAAAGGTCAGGATATCGGCATCATCCACCGACCAGGTATAATTACCCGCATCATCCAGTACTAAACAATCCGAAGTAGCCAGACGAGCCCGCAACGAGTAATTGGTTTCACTATACGTGTAGTTATCGATACAGGCATCGAAGCTATCATAGTTGTTTACTCGCTCTGTGGCCGGATTCAAAGCTAAATAGTCCGCCACACAGTTATTGGAATCGTTGCGTACCCGGAAATACCAACTGTGATCACTATCCAGAGCCACCCCAGCGGTATTTTGGATATCGGTGGACAAGGTAACTTGATAATAGTAATTGGGACTTAAACTGGAGTCCGGGTAAAACGTATACGCACTGTAGGCATCTTGCGCGTCAATGGCGCTATCTCCGTTGATATCGCTACTGCCATCCAACAATTCAGTACTATCTCCACCTAGATATCCCGCGTTCAAATAATCACTGACATAGGTTCCGGAAATTTCTGTGGTGCAGGCAGTGGCATCAAACGGAGCCGTATCATTACAGCGGTAGATATGGGTGTTGGCCGACACGGTACTATCAGCCATGTCATTGGTGAAAGCATAGTAAATGATACTATTGACGCAGGCATTATCTGAATAGGCGGTGGGGTTGGATAGATAATAGGTATCGTTATCCAGATCACACTGGTAGTATTCAAATAATTGTGGCGGTTCCGTACAGGTGATATCAAAGTCGAGACCATTACTAATGCCGTTGCTGTTCCCCGCCGTGAAGGTATAGGTATCCCGTTCGGTCACTGGCGTGCCAGAAGTCACCACCGTTTGACTGTTATAGGTGGAGTTAAAGACATTCCATTGGTCAACGGTTCCTTCGATATAATCTCCTTCACTTGGGTCAAAATACACCGTGCCGGCGTCACCAAAATTTTCGCCAATCGCCGTCACGTCATCTGCTCCCGTATCACTACAACTTGGTTCCAGTTCACAAATACCTGGCCCTGGTTCGCCATCCGTAATACTAAAGGCTTCGTCATTACTGTAATAGCCATCAGCCGTGATCACTTGAATTAATGGAGTATTCGCACTGGTAAAACCATCCGGCACGCGTACAATAATCTGATCGTCATCCCAGCCGTCGGCACACATGACTTCCGCTTCCGCCTCGTCAAAAAAGACTTGACCCAATGTCTCACCAAAATTGACACCACGAATAGTGACATACTGGCCGGATGGCCCACTTAATGGCGAGGTGTTCCGAATATACGGTGAATCGATAATGGCGGTTTCACCGGAGGGATCTGATCCATCAGCATTTTCTACGATGATATGGCCGGTGCGGCTGGCGACGGGTGTACGTAGCATAATGGCTGTACTGCCGGTATTGCCGACAAAACACGACATCGTGGCTGAAAAACTGGTATCAAAACAACCCATGCCGGCGGCGGAGATGTTATCATTGAAATCGACATCATAGAATGGGTAAAGATAGCTGCCTTCAACCAGCACTACACCGGTATCTTCGTCACCCGTATCCCCGGTCGGGGATTCATCTTCACTATAGTAATAATCTTCCTGGGTGATATTTTCAATATCCGGCAAACAATAAGGCTCATCTCCAGTGGTGAAGGTCCATTGGTAATCAAAGGCAGACAAGGCTAGGCTAGCTGATGTGGGATCAACGAAATCATCCGTGGGGCTTCCTTCCATGTCGTCATCAAAATCACCGCTTAACGGATTACCGCAGGTATCGTAAATGGCACCGGCAAAATTATCTGTGGCACTATCACCGCTATACAAACTTAAACCGTACTCGGTGAACGTGGACAATTGATCTTGTGGTGAAGTGACAATAGTATCGTCGGATTCCCCACCGATACTGGTTAAGCGAATAGTCCCCAAATCCAGACCGTCATTTGGATCAGTACCATCGTAGCTATACAACCAAACATTTTCGTCTGACGGCGAAGCTGGATCTAAACTTTCGGAAAAAGAAGCTTGTAAAGTTGGGTTCAAACAAATATCGATTTCTTCATCTGTGGGATATGGTGTGACTTCAGTGACGTCAACCTTCGGTGGAATATCGTCAGTGGTCGTACCGGTAGTGAACGTAAAGATCCGTTTGGCATCACCGGAAGTTAAATTATAGACCGCGCCGGTTTCTGGATTAATACCCTCAATCGTAGTGGCTAGTTCGACCCGATAAGTGGTATTGGATAAATAGTCGGCACTGGGATAAAAGACTGCCGCATACGAGCTTTCGGAAAAGGCAAACGACCCAGCCACTTGATCACCCGTACAACTTCCCACACCGTCATCACACACCCCAGATAAACATTGGATATCATCCGTACAACTTTCTCCGGCACTTTTCCCCCCAGTCGGGTTGGTGGCCGTATCAGCTGGAATGGTCGTCATAAAGCTACTGGCGGTGACAGACGCTTCGTTCAGCGGATAGGAAAACGTGACGGCGATAAGATGGCAAAGCGGTACGTCTGTTTCCTCATCGGCCGGATTGGTGTGATCCACATAAAATGGTGAGCCGCTACCCGGTTCATACGGATCATAGGGTGTCCCAAAGGCACTGTCGCTGGTGCCGGTCACGTCGAGCAGGAGGTTGATGATATAGCGGGCAATGCCCCAGGAGGCCAAGACGATGACTAAACCAATTAGAGAGTTCCGTAAAATGAGTTTAGCTTTTTCGATTTTAGCTTCATCACCTCCCGCGGTCAGCCAGACAAAACCACCGTACAAAATAATAATCGTCGCTAACAGTGCCAAAATTCCTAAGGTCCAATTAATAATGGCAATGATAATATCTACTGGTGACGCGTCTCCCAAAATCAAATCGTAGCCGGTATTCACTTGAGCCAATAGCGGAGTAGCGAACAGGAACAACACTATAACAGCTAACAATTGTTTTAAGACTGTCGACACTACCTTGCCATCCGCTTTACCTTGTAGAGCTTGCATGGCTTGCTTCATCAACGTACCGAAATTCTTGTCTGGCGCATTTTCCACCAAAGGTTTCACTATCGCTTTGACTTCTGCTTCCGATAACTGGACTGGTAAATATTTTTTGATGATGACCAATTCAGCCGATTCTTTTTCTGCCAGATCGGTCCGACCACCCGCGGTATAGGCTGAAACAGCATCTTCACGTTTTTTGGATTCTTGCTTTAAGACAACAAAAGCCCGCTGATCATCATCAACCGGGCTCTTATTGTCGATCGCGTCTTTTTGGATAGCCGCTTTTAACCCACGCAAGGTTGAGACCTCAAGGTTTACCTTATTTTTTAAGGCGGCGACCATGTCTCGTTGAATAGTTGCGTACACGCTCATGCTTTTGGGTTTTTGCTTTTAACGGCGAAACTTCCGCTTAGAACGATCTGGCATTTCGTCGAGCTTGCCGATTTTACGCAGGTATTCACGCTTATCGCGGGCTTTACTACGGAGAATGGCGCTACGGCGTTTCAACCGTTTACTAGCTGGACGCTGACGATGCTGTTTTTGCTTCACTAGCAGTAAGTTACCACTAGCCTGCACTTTACGAACGAACCGACGCACTAGACTTTCGTTGGACTCCGTTTCGTTCTTCGCTACTCTAATCGCTGGCACAAAATTTCACCTCCCTAGGTGAGAACAAATATTTAAGAACTGCGCGTGGACTATACCACTTCTTTCCGGACCTTGTCAACTTTCCAGATTGCAGGGCTATGTTATTCCTTGCACTCGTTCTCCACCCAACACATGCATATGTAAGTGTGGCACCGCTTGTCCGCCATCGCGTCCATTATTCACAATGACTTTATAGCCAGATTCAGCAATACCGAGTTTTTGGACCGTCTGCCGAATTGCTATGCCTAACTCTGCGAGAATAGATTTATTCTGATCGGTGATATCATTTAGACTAACCAAATGCTGTTTGGGAATAGCTAATACATGCACTTTGGCTTTTGGAGCAATATCCGGAATGACGATCACCTGGTCAGTTTCAACGATGGGTTGGCTGGGAATGTCTTTAGCAACAATTTTGCAAAAGAGACAATCCATACCTAGACGGGTAATTCAGGTTGTACGGGAGGCTCGGCTGGTGTTTCCGCCACCGTGGCTCCGGGCACAACCGGCTGCTCTTCTAAGTTGGCCGCGAGAGCATCATAGGCACCGACGGTACGGGGTTGGGATGGTTTCGGAGCTTTTTCGATACGCTTGGCCAATTCTTTTTCCAGTTTTTTGATGTCGACAATTTCCTGCGAACCGCTATCCATGTCACGAATAATAATCGTTCCATCCAGCACTTCTTTTTGACCTAAGATTAACGTGAAGCGCACGGCCAGTTTATTAGCCACTTTCAGTTGAGCCGATAAACTTTCTTTGACCAAATTCCCCCACACTTTGAAGCCAGCCTGACGCAACTGTTCCATCAAACCAATCGACCGCTTTTGAGCCGACGCGCCTAGTTGTGCCAAGTAGACATCCGGTACATACAAACTGGGTAACAGGATATTTTTCGCTTTCATCGCGATAATCAGCCGTTCAATACCAGCGGCGAAACCGGAAGCCGCCACCGGTTGCGTGGCACCAAGATATTCTAACAGAGAGTCGTACCGACCACCGCCAGCCAGGGCGGCTTGCGTTTGGGTTTGTTCTTCACCTTCCACGACCGGAAAAAATTCCCAGGCGGTGCGCGTGTAGTAATCTAATCCACGGACAATTTTAGCATTGAGGGTATAAGGCACTTGCGTTTCATCTAAGTGTTCGAGCACTTTGACAAAGTGATCACGGCAGGGCGCACACAGGTGATCCACAATTTGGGGGGCATCAGCCGCTATTTCTTGACAGGCCGGCTCTTTACAATCCAGCAACCGCAGAGTGTTTTTGGCGATGCGTAATTTACAGTTTTCACACAGGTTTTTTTTGCGTGCTCGGAAATAATCTTGCAACACTTGAATATATTGTGGCCGACACTGGGCATCACCAATGCTATTCAGGTGCACGGTGGCATCTAAACCAAGATCTTTAAATAAGAAATAACCAATCGCAATCAATTCCGCATCAATCACCGGCTGACCTTCGCCAATCACTTCTAAATCCAACTGCCAAAACTGGCGATACCGCCCGGCTTGCGGACGATCATGCCGAAACAATGGTCCAATGGTATACAGTTTCACTGGTTGCGTGCGGTTCATCATGCCATGTTCAATGTAGGCACGGGCGATCGCAGCGGTAAACTCCGGACGCAGCGCCACCACATCTTCAGATTTATCCGTAAAGCTATACATCTCTTTTTCCACCACATCGGTATGTTCACCAATGGAGCGCTGAAATAAACTAGCTTGCTCCAAAATAGGTGTGTCGATGCGTTGATAGCCGTAGGCTACCGCAATGGCTTCGAGTTTACGCAGAATAGCCAAACGATACGACTGCTCTTCCGGCAAGATATCTTTCATGCCCTTAAGCAATTGCGGGGGTTCGAACTTACGTCGTGGTTTTTTTCCGCCAGAGGCGGATCCGCCTTTGGCGGACGCTGGTTTATCTATCTTTGGAACGACTTTTTTCTTCGCCATAGCGTGTGAAACGTTATTAATAGGTAGAGAACTTGGTAAAGGGCCAGGCGCGTATCCATACCCGACCGACAAACTCAGATTGGGCAATCGGGCCAAACCGCCGGGAATCGAAACTGGCTGGGCGGTTATCGCCCATGACGAAGTATTCATCGGTTTGCAAGGTGACTTCACTCACCCCATTCACCGCATTGGTTTCTACCGTATCAGCCAAGTAGGCTGACTCATCAAGCAATTCTCCATTGACATAGACCTGGCCTTGTTCGATAAATACAACATCGCCCGGTACGCCAACAATTCTTTTAATAAAAAACTTACTACGTTCTAATGGATCACGCAACACCACGACTTCACCACGTTCCGGCACGCGCCAGCGATAACTTAATTCATCAATAATCAAATACTCATAATCATGAAAATTCGGTTCCATGGAAGCTCCTTTGACATAGAACGGTTGTACCAAAAAATAGCGGATAGGCAAGACAATAGCCAACGAAATAGCCACCACCTTTACAAATTCCCACAGGTAGGAACCAACTTTAGCTAACTTAGGATGCATGAAGAACTTTTTGAACCCGTTGCACAATGGCTTCGATGGTGTGATTAGACTTGACTAAGTAATCCAAAGCGCCCAATTCACGCGCCTCGGCAATATCCGATTCTTGACCCAGATTAGAGAGGATAATGACTGGAATAGTGGATAACTTCTTATTGGCTCGTAATCGTTTTAAAAATACAAAACCGTCGAGCCGAGGCATAATGATATCTAACAGAATCAGATCTGGTCGATTTTCACGCGTTTTATGCCAGCCTTCCTCTCCGTGCACCGCAACGTCAACCTCAAAACCGCTTTCGGTCAGCGTTTCGGCTAAGATTTTGCTCAACGGCGCTTCGTCCTCAATAATCAGGACTCTTTTTTTCTGATCCATAGCTACCCCCTACCATACAAGAAATCCTTGAACAAATCAAGGTCTGCGTCTATACTTGGCGTTATGCCTGAATCTACCGAGCCAGGTGAGCTCGATACGACGAATCGATTTGATCATCGCCTGTGGGTTATTCCTGTTATCTTAGCGATTACGGCGGCCCTGTTGTTTTGGTTCGTCTACCAGCCGGCCGCCGGATCGACCACAACGATCATTGGACAGTTAAGTTCGTTAGTGACCAAACGAACAACACCGCTGCGTGGTGAAAACAAAGATCGAGTGAATGTACTATTATTGGGCATTGGCGGGGCCGGACATGATGGTGGTACCTTGACGGATTCCATCATGGTGGCCAGCCTTAAACCATCTACTCGCCAAGTTGCCCTGCTGTCTTTACCACGTGATCTAGTGGTAAAAATTTACGATGAAGTTGATCCAACGTATTGGGAGGGACGCAAAATAAATTACGCCTATGCGTTGGGTGGCATGGATTTAGCCATGGAAAAAGTCTCCCAAGTCACTGGGTTGACTCTACATTATTATGTCTTGCTGGATTTTTCCGGATTTCGTCAGTTGGTTGATGACGTGAATGGCATTGATGTGACCGTCGAAAAAAATTTTGTTGGCCTGTACGGAGCCAAAGAATTATCTACCCCGTGCCCGAAACGCAACATTTACTACCTAGATGATGGCCCCTATTGTGCAGTGACTTTTACGGAAGGCAACGAACACATGGCTGGGGAACGGGCTTTAATTTACGCCCGGATTCGCAAACTGGCGCCTGGCTCACCCAATAGTGACGAAGGCAGCGATTTTGCTCGAGCCCGTCGCCAACAAGCTGTCCTGCAGGGGTTTAAAGATAAATTATTGTCGGCGGGAACCGTTCTGAATCCTGCCAAAATTTCCAGTTTAACCGCTGATGTTGAAGAACACCTCATCACGAATATTGAATTATGGGAAGCCTCGCGCATGTTGCAGTTAGTGGGTTTACTACCTCCCGACAGTATCATTAATCAAACTGTGGATGATACGGTGGACGGTTTGGTCCATACGACCATTTCTACAGAAACCGGTGCCTCGGTAGTGGTGCCAAATGCCGGTGATTACAATTACAGCGACATTAGAAAACTGGCCCGTACAATATTTACCTTACCGTCGACCGGTAGAATCGCGGAGAACGCTGAAAAAGCCAAGAACGCTGAAGAAGAAAAGATTGCCATACAGGTGCTCAACGGTACCAATACCGTTGGTCTGGCTAGTGCCTTGGCTAGCACCTTGGCAGAGCGCGGCTATGTGATCAGTAACGTAGGTAATGCCCTGACCAGGGATTATTCCATTACGACAGTGTACCAACTGACCGATGATGTGGACCCAGGGTTGGTGACAGATTTACAAAATCAGGTGCAGGGAGCCTTGGCGAGTAGCCGGCAAACCGAAACCCTGTTAAGCTTAGATAGCGACGGAGCCATGCTTGATTCCGGAGCAGATTTCATTATTATCGTCGGAGCCGATGCCAGCAGCCCCCAAACCAGTAGCGAGTGAGTATCCCAACGTTGTCTTAATTGGCCGCACCAATGCCGGTAAATCCACTTTGTTTAATCGGTTGACCGATGCCGGTCATGCCATTGTTTCGCCGATCCCCAATACGACGCGCGATCAAAACCGAGCCTTAGTCCATTGGAAAGGATGCAGTGCCAACTTGATTGATACGGGTGGTCTCGATATGTCGTCCTATGATCCATTGGATCAGGCCATACGTGAACAAGTGGAGCGAGCTGTGAGCAACGCGGCAACGATTATTTTTGTGGTAGATGGGCAAGGTGATCTGATGCCACAGGATATTGACAGTGCGCGTTTCTTACAGAAAATTGGCAAACCAGTCATTGTGGCTTTGAATAAAGCGGATAACGTCCGCCAGCGTCATCAGGCTGAAGCGACCTTTGCTCGTTTATCTTTTACGGAATCGATTCCTTGTTCTGCAAAAAATGGTACTGGGACAGCTGAATTACTGGATACCATCTTTGCCACCATTCCCCAGCACTCTACCCGAATTGAAGAGCGTTTAGCCATTCAAGTAGCGTTAGTCGGTCAACCGAATGTGGGCAAGTCGACGTTGTTTAATTCGTTGTTGGGTGAACCACGGGTGATCGTCAGCCCGCTTCCCCACACCACCCGTGATCCGCATGATACGTTGATCGAATATCATGATCGCTTATACAATCTCATTGACACCGCTGGTATGCGCCGTAAAACGAAAGTCGGCACTGGGCATCAGGGTATGATTGAAATATTGAGTGTCCGCGGTACCAAAGAAACGATTAGCCGAGCTGATGTGGTGGTCTGCGTGATTGAAGCCAGTAAGCGCATTTCCCATCAGGATAAAGCCTTGTTTGATTACATCAAAATGAAAGGAAAAAGTTTTGTGTTGGCCATCAATAAATGGGATCTGGTGCCAAACAAAACTCCTACGACCATCAATGACTATTTTAAATACTATAGTCAGCAATTTGATTTTTCCCCACAAACACCCATCATCTTTATTTCTGCCCTGGAGCATCAACGCACTACGGCCATTTTGGATCTGGTGCAAAGTGTGTATGATTTTCAATTGCACTGGATGACACAAGCGGAGCTGGATGGCATTGTCCGACAGATCATGTCTCGCCAACCCAAAGAACGGCGTCAGGGCTTTGCGGCGAAACCCAAGCGTGATCTGGTGATTCATGCCTTAAAACAATATTCAGTCAAACCACCCCGCTTCGTGTTACTCACGCCTCGTCCAAAAAATGTCGCTCCGGCCGTTATTCATGCTATTGAGAAAGCTATTCGTGACCGCTGCCCCTATGATGGTGTGCCGATTTATTTAGATGTCAGTCAGACGATGGATGCCATATGAAGCTGATTGTGGGTTTAGGAAATCCAGGAAAACAATATGCTAAGACGAGACACAACGTGGGTTTTCGCGTCATTGCTGCTCTCCCTACACAACCCAACGTCATCTATCTCAAACCAGACACATTTATGAATAATTCTGGTACGGCGGTCAAAGCTGCCATGCACTATTACAAAATCAGCCTACCTGATGTACTGGTGGTGTTTGATGATAAAGATTTGCCGCTCGGTACTATTCGTTTTCGTACCAAAGGATCGTCCGGCGGACATAACGGTGTTCAATCCATTATTGATCACCTCGGCAACTCTCAGTTTGCTCGACTGAAAATAGGTACGGCACCAGCTGATCCAAATGAAGTAATTCACGATACTACTGATTATGTGCTGGGAAAATTTACGAAAGAAGAAGAAAAACAACTGCCAGATATTATTGAACAGGCTGCACAAAAAGTTAAAGAGTGGATTAAATAATTTACCCCTCTATATCTCCCCTTGCAGGGGAGATTTTTTATTAAAACTCCCGCCCT
>CAYZUI010000088.1:0-9362 GCA_964481945.1 uncultured Gammaproteobacteria bacterium | reverse complement strand
TTTGCCAGCGATCATCGAGTCTATATTCTGCAAACTGATCCAAAATCAGAAACGTTTCCAGACCACCGGGTAATTGAGCAGGCTCACTGTAGGGTAAGTGTGAATATGTTTCTGTGGCTGGTACGGATGGATAGGTTCCGCCGGTTAAATTCACGAACACCACATAGTTTGGCCAGTTACCCGTATACAACTGGTGAATGATTGGATACGGCGTTGCCAGCGGTGTAGTTGGATAGTTTTCTAGAAAGGCATACGCCGCCGTAAAGTTTGGTTGGGGAGTAAATGTTTTATAGTTAAATGGTGCGGTGACTGGATCAGATTCAAGAGGATAGAAGGATTGAGGTACGATAATCAACTGGTATTGCCAGAGCAGCAGGCCAAAGCTTACTCCTAATACCAATTGACCAACCCAACGTTGTTGCCACAACCAGACAGACCCAGCCGCTGCGAATAATAAGATAATCGGTAACGTCATCGACAAGTAGCGATACTGCAGGAGCGGCACGATGAAACTTAACCAGAACAGCCAGCCAAGCCAAGTAATGGCTAACCATTGGGTGAGTGATGGGTATTTTTTACTTAATGCATAGGCACCGCATAGTGCCAGGACAACAAAAATAGTTTGTTCCGTACTTATAAAATAGAGATAGTGCCACCAATAATTCACATAGGGCAAAGTTGGTTCAATCAAGTGAGCAACCATAAAACTAATGACGAACAACCCAAGGAATGGTAACAACGATCGTCGGAATCGAAGAAGTATTTCATACCCGATGTACCCAAACAAAAGATAGACCCCAAACTCATGGGTAAGGAGTGTGGCTACGGTGGCAAGTACTGGATAGATCCAGTGTATTTTTCCAGACCGCCACTGGTAGTAAAGATAAAGACTTACCCAAAATAATAATTGTAATAAAGCGTACATGCGAATTTGTCGTGCCCAGGCAATTTCGATGGCCGTGAAAGTCAGAAGCGCGGCGAAAGTTAAAGCAATTGGTTTAGTGAACCAACGTTTACAGGTGTAGTATCCAACCATGATCATGCCCACGCCTATAACTACAGATAACCCTCGCAGTGCGAGAATGTTCCAATTCGATATCGATCCAACTATACCTAATAACAAGTGATAGAGCGAGGAACGGACAAAACTATCACCCTGCATCAGGGCTTGGGCACTGGCGATAGAAAAACTTTCATCCATCCAATATGATGGTTCCCCAAGACCCCAGGCACGCAAGATGAACCCATACACTATGAATAGCGCTACCATTGTGCCGAGGGCCAGGATTGAACTGGCGACGCAAGGATTTTCAGTCCTTCGCTCTACCACTGAGCTACCTCGGCAATGTGGGCATATCTCGATTTGAACGAGAGACCTCAGTCTTATCAGGACTGCGCTCTAACCAACTGAGCTATATGCCCCTATATAATATACAAAAAGAGCTTTGTGAGTATACCAAAAGTCTTATATTGTGCAAGTGAATATGGTATAATATCGCTATGAAAAAATTCTTGGCGGTTTTGCTGACACTTCTTATTTTAGTGCTCTTTCCAGTCATTTTGCTCGTTACCATCACTCGCTATTGGCTGCTCACTCCACAAACCTTTAAACAAATCATTCGGACTAGTACGGTAGCCGAAAATTTGCCAAGCATCATTGTCTCTCTGTTAGAACAAGACCAACCAACGAATGAAGTCGGTGAACTAGGCATAGATTTAACCGGTACGGCTGAAGCTGTGGCTGGCACGGTTTCTCCAGAAGAGATTTATACTATCACTGATTCATTGATTGATGGAGTAAGTACCTGGTGGGGTACTACCCAACCCATTGAACAACTGGAGGTGATGATCAGTGTTACCAATCTGAAATCGAAAATATCATCGGCTATTACCGAACAACTCAAACAATCCGGTATGACGATACCGTGTGATCCAACTATCCCGGTCGAGATTGATTGTGCAACCGATCCGAGTCTGTTCACAGATCAGATCATGAAAGATGTCCCAGATAGTATTGACCTGCAAGATCTTCTGCAACAACAGTTGCAAGCCAGTGGTAGTATTGACCAATTAGTTTTCCTGAATGAACAAATCAATCTCTATCGCACTTACTGGAAATGGTTACAATGGTTGATATGGATTGGTTGGGGAACTATTGGGTTATTCCTCGTATTCATCATTTTACTGCGACTGCGACCAGGTTTTGCGCCGTTTAATTGGTTGGGCTGGATTCATCTATTGATGACCATGGAATTGGCCCCGCTTGTTGTACTCGTGTGGTTGGCTCCGAAATTTATTCTTCCGTGGATTACCGGCACCCTGGATGCTAGCATGATTACTATTGCAAACAAGGCGTTCACTGCCTTGTTGAGCATCTATCTCTGGCCACTGATTTGGGTAATCACAGGAACCTTATTGAGCACTATCGTTTGGTTCGTTATTCGCGCCATTGTTAAACATCACCTGACGCACAAAAGCTAGGACAAACTATTTATACTCCAGTTCAAAATTGACGTTTTTAGTTTCCTTGTTCGCAGACACTTGCACACCAGAACGAGTGATAGTTTTATAAGCTGTACTAGTAATATACAAAGTATATTTACCGGGTGCCAGACCGTCCAAGGTATAATAGCCATTCACATCTGCCGCTGCCGTTACTGCTTCATGACGCACGAGCACCGTATAATAACTCATCGGTAGACCAGTCGCGGCATCACGAATCTGACCAGAAACAGACCCAGCTGCCCGTAGTTTCAGGTTTAATTCTTTGGTCTGTCCTTTCTTAGCTCGCACGGTAGATACTTTGAGCACATAACCCGTGGTACTGACTTTTACCGTATATTTACCAGCTTTGAGACTACTAATACGATAGGTGCCATTGCTATCTGTAGACGCTGAACTGTAACCAAGATCACTGGCGGCTTTAGTTGAGACGACCACTAGGGCATTATGAATGGGCGTACCGTCTTGAGCAGTAATCGTTCCAAAAATAACAGCTGCTTCATCAAGCTTGAAGGTTTTTCCGGAAACGGTAGTGGTAAGATCCAGATCATATTTCTTGAGTTTGATGTAGCCAGTCTGGTTCACTTGTACTCGATAATGTCCGGGTTCAATGTTGCTGATGGCAAAGGTTCCATCGGTGAGTGAGGTGGTGGAATAATCAGCTGAACCAGACCGAGGCTTATTGCGATTGAATAAACTAATGGTGGCTCCACCAATGGGGTCGCTGCCTTGCTGAACAATCACTGTACCAGATAACATCACATCAGCTGTTAACTCAATGTTTTGGCCGGAAGTCGTTTCGCCGGCAACCACAGCAATTCCATACACCACCGTATTCACATAGCCAGTTTTCGTCACCGTGAACTTATAATCAGAACCGGCTTTCATGTTGCCTAGTGAAAATGTGCCATCAGCAGCTGATGTGGTGCTATAAGTGCTACCATGACCATCATCGGCTTGAACCGTAGCATCGGTTACTACCGTTGTGCCGTCTTCCGCCAAGATGGTTCCGGTCACTGTCCCGGATTCCTTTAAGACAAAATCATTGCCTGTGGAACTAGATTCGTCGGCAGTGATGATAAACGATCGTGATTTGGACACATAACCATCAGCCGATACAATCAATCCATAATTACCGACGGCTGTGCCGTTATAATCATACAGATCATAAACGTTCACTGTATACTGACCAGTACTGTCTGTAGTGGCTTGATAGGAATAGGCTGAACTAAGATCATCTAAGGTAACTGCGGCATCAGCAATAGGATTGCCAGCTTGATCGACGACCGTACCAGACACCGTGCTTTGGCCGGTCAAGGTAAAATTTTCCGTGACCGTTGTTTCATCAGTTTCCAGAGACAAGTCATTTACTATGGCACCAAAAAACCCACTGGCTGTTGCCGTTGCGTAATATTCACCAACCGACGATTGTGTTAAATCTGGGTATGGCGTCGGTGATACTGTATAGAATCCGGAGTACGTTGAATAATCCGAACTTGCTCCATACATCCAGCCACTATCACGGGCATAATACACATAGGCATAATATATTGGCGTTGTTCCATCTGACTGATACACTGTTCCACTGAATTTTGCCCGACGCGTTAAACTCAAATCTATACCAGTTTTAATTTCACCGTCAATTAACGTTACGACTTCCGTAGACCGAATAAAAGTCACGTTGGGTTCATCACTGGTAGTGATGTAATTGTATACTAGGTAGCTACCAGCGGTGCCTGGACCGTCATCACCGATAGTGATTGAATAGGCGCCAGTTGCGTCAGTAAAGCCATAGTCATAGTCCCCGGTTGCAACATTTTCCGCGTATACCAATAATGTTGTCACAGCTGTCCCGTCGGCTTGATGAGTGATTGTACCTGAAATAGTGGCATCAGCCGCTCTTACTGGTTGAATACTTATTACTAGCCCGAATAGAGTCAGGAGACAGCTAGCAAAAATACTATAGATATGTTTCATAGGTATTAGTATACCACTTCGGCTCTATTTAGGCATAAGGTACAGGTCTCAGTCATGATAACAATCTTGCTTTTTCCACTCGTTTTGATATAGTACCGCAGCCAACAAGAACGGGGATTAGCGCAGTTGGTAGCGCGTCTGGTTTGGGACCAGAAGGTCATCAGTTCGAGTCTGATATCCCCGACCATGTCTCAGACTTTTGTCGTTTATTTTGATGCACCAGAGGTCATGGGATACCCCTTTGATGAACAGAACTATTTTTTATCCTACCAAGGTTTTAGTGAGCTCTGTAGTACGCATAACGTTGACTTTTATATTGTCCGGGGACCAAACAGCTATTTAGGCAACATGCGGTTTCAGTCAGGTTGGAAATTTGTTGGTGAAGCGTTGCAGGCAGTCACTGAACCGATTCAAGCCGACGTCATCTACGTAAAAGGTAGTTCACTCCGTACCGAACCGGAAGCCATACGAGTGAATCAGGCTGAACTGATGGATATTTGTGCAGACAAACTGAAAACGTATGCCTTGTTCGGAGACTATATGGCCAAGACCGCTCCGTTGCCGGCCGATCACTGGCCAGAGACGATAAAAAATTTTCCGTCTGATATTCTTGTGCTGAAGCCAGTCACTGGTATGGAAGGGCGCGGAATTTTGGTGGTCTCGAAAGAGCATTTTCAGTATGATCAGCTCGATCCACACTATGCGCCTTATTTAGTCCAAGAATTTATTGATTGCTCTGCTGGGATGCCTGGGTTAGTAGAAGGCCGACACGATTTACGTCTGTACATTTTTAATGGTGTTGCCAAACTGGCTGAATATCGTCGTCCCAAACCCAATGGGTACCTGGCCAATATCGCCCAGGGCGGTTCATTGACCGTACTAAAAATGCCACAAGTACCCGACTGGGCAACACAGTTTGTACCAAAAATTGACCAGCACTTTCAGAAATTTTTTCCGCGTATCTATACGATTGATCTCATGTATGCCGACCATCGGCCATATTTGGTTGAACTGAACAGCCGTCCCGGGTTACCATACCGTGACTGGGAGTACTATGACGAACTGCATCAATACATTTTCGACACGCTATACAGTGCCTTACCTCATGCGTAACGTACGCAGGGCTTTAACTTATCCTGTAAACCATGGTGGAAGATAACTTGTTCTGGTGTGATAGCCGCTAACTTCGGATCACGCTGCACTTCTGTATAAACGTAACGGTAAAATTCGGGCATGGCTGGATACAACGAATCATTAATCGTGACGGTATTGGCTACCTCTTGCACTATCCCCCAAGTCTGCGCGTCGCCATACAAATACATATCTATCCCGTTGGCCTGCACCACCCCACCGTCTGGTGCTTGCCCATAGGCAATCAGATAGCCATCACTCATTTCTTTGGTTTGGGCACGAGCACACACTTCAATACTGCGATAATTCATGCGATCAACATTCATTTTAATGTAGGCGCCCTTCATGGCCGTTAAATAGTTGATTTGATTAAATCCACCCAAACACTTTAGGCCGTAGTAGAATGATAAGACAAAAAAATCTAACAGAGTAGTTGGAAAAATTTCTTTACGTTCTAAGGCTCCACGAATGGCAGCTGGAGTCATCGCTACGCTGTATTGGCCATCGTCCGTGCTTAAGACGGCTCCATGTTTCCACAGTTGCTGACGATACTTACTGCCTGGCGGTAACGCCCAAAATAAATAACTACCCGAGTGATCGGCTGTTGAAAAAGCTCCCATGATGCCATCAAAATATTGTTTGAGCAACGATTCATAATCCGGGTCAAATAAGACATGGTAGATGGTGGTATCTTGATCGAGATGATAACGCAGTATCAGTTGTGTCACGATGGTTTCTTGTTCTAACGAGAGCAGTTCCGCTGGAGGCTGGAGCGGTGACAAAAAGAACCGGCGCCAGACGGCCGCGTTCGTCAACGTAACCTGATCAGTAAAACTGCGACAGGTTAGTACTTCAGGTTGCAGGTATACCTCATCTAATAACGCTGCTAATTTTTCTTTGATCATGGGATTATATTGTTTCTTCCCTAAATTAGTTTTTACCTGTTCAATTTCGGTTCGAGTATAGGGACGAAAATTAAAGACCGGACACGACCGAGCGCTGGCCGGGAAAAAACTAACTCGTTCAATGTCACTCTTGCCATCCTGCACCACATGATAGACGAGCCCACGCGGAAATGAGATGTTGCGAAAGGAAATACTGGAACACGCTAAGACAATAATATACGCCAGATCGGGATCTTGGTGTGTGGCATGAGATACGGCTGCTAATAAATTGGCGTTACTAAACGAAAAATCGACAATCGGACCATGATGATCACTGGTCGATACGAAATAGTAACGCTCGAGTTGTTTAGCCACTTGTTGACCGACCGTTTGACCAAATCGCCCGGCCACATCATCACGAATGGTAGAAATCAGCTCATCCTGACGCCGATGGATAGGAGGATTGAGATTGACATCAATATACAACGAAGCATATTGGGCCAGAGTTTTCTGACCATGCTTCTGCATGAGTTCCCGCAAGATGGGACGTTGACTTAAAACCGCTTCAGTAAGTTGTCTAAAGTCATCAGGTGAAGCGGATGATGGGGAGTGACAAGTCATGATCAATCAATTAGACTTAATCTACTATGAACAATCCGTCACGTCAATGAGTCGCATTATTCTCACCTGGCGTTACATTTTAGCTGTTGTGGCTACGTTGGCTATTTTAGCCGCCAGTTACTGGTTATTGGATGTGATGGTGTTTCGCATGGATATGCGCGGTTTTGATCAGTTTATAGGTCAATTTGGAGTGGTTGCTCCACTCGTGATGATTGGGCTCATTGCCGCCGAGGTGGTGATTGCTCCGCTTCCGGGAGGCTGGCTGGCTATTGCCACAGGATACTTGTTTGGCTCTTTGCTTGGTTCGCTCTACGCCTACCTGGGCAATGTCATTGGTGCCGCCATTGCCTTTGAACTGGCTCGTGCCCTGGGTCAGCCATTTGTACGACATTTTGTCAGTGAAAAAAAATATGCGCTGTATAGTGCTAAGTTAACCACGTCACGGTTTGGATTGGCTTTACTGTATGCCATCCCTTTATTCCCAATTGATATCGTCAGTTTACTGCTCGGCATGACTGGCATTCGCCGACGGGACTATTATCTGATTATGGCCCTTGGATTTATTCCGAATATGGTAGCGTTGAATTTTGTTGGCGCTGGCATCGCCGTGCCTGAATATCGTTTCGTCATGCTCATACTCGTGGCCGTAGTGATCACGTATTTCGTTTGGAAGACTTTAAAAGTTCGGGTTACAAATTCCACAGTTCAGCCCCATCCGGCAAACACTCCAAACCAGACCCAACACTAAATCCATTGGCCAGCAGCGTTACTCCATACGGTGGACAAACGCTCGCTGGATCTATGACTGTGCCATCTTTGATTAAACCATACCCATAGGTTAACGTCGCACTGTCGACATCCACCCAATCATAGCCATCCCAATACTGCATGTTCGTCAAGTTGGTGGGCAAAAATTCTGGTAAGTTTTCTCCTGGTTTAGTTGGACTAGTGAGTTCCCATACCAAACTGGTATCCGCCACATCCATAGCACAACTACCGGTATTGGTAGTACCGACCACTTCTTCATTCACCCAGAACTCCCAGCCACCCGCCGCTGGATCCTGACAAGTAATTGTGAAGGTGTTTTCTTTATTATTATCCCAACCATAATCACTCAACGGCGCTTGATACCCATATAAATAATTATCTTGGTCGTCCCACATTTCCCAGAAATAATTCCACTCCATATTACCGTTTTCATCTACCGTATTACTGCTCGACATACCGACTTGAACAAAATAATTGTTGACTAAGGTGGCCCCAACCCAAATGAAGATATTGTCGTCTGTGTTAGACAGTGGCGCGACATCAATGTTCTCAATGGTACCTTGGATGCCGGGATATTCCGAGTCGATATAGGTTACAGTAGGATAGGCAATCACTTGGTAAGCCGCATCAATGTCGGACAACGGATCCGTAATGGCTACACCGTAATTCGCCTCACTGTTGGTGTTGGCATCAGTTATATCCGTCGTGGTGTTAGTATTTGTATCGTAGGATTCATACCAGCTAGTTGTGTCATCAGTGCCGTTCTCCTCATCCTGGTAGACAAAATAAATAACGGCCCCAATCAATAAACCAACCATGACTAATAGCCATAAACACCCCAGTCCTCCGATCAAGATACAGCCCCAGTTAGTTTTTTTTGGTTGCGGTTGAGTCTGCTCCATGGTTGAATTCTACCATAAACTTCGGTATCATAACAATATGAAAACAGTTTTAGTGGCAGCAGCCTCGCGGGGTTTAGGTAAAGCGATTGCCGACGCTTTTACAGCCAACGGCGATACGGTATACACCTGTAGTCGTCATACTCAACCGCCTTGCGATTTGACTGACCCTAAACAAATCGAACAATTACTGAATACTATTGGGCCAGTTGATATACTGGTCACTAATGCCGGCGGACCAAAACCGGGACAGTTCAATGACATCAATGATGCCGATTGGCAGCAAGCCTTTGAGTTAACTTTTTTGAGTGCAGTTCGTCTCATTCGTGGAGTCTTGCCCACCATGCAGAAAAATCGGTGGGGTAGAATTATTTGTTTAACTTCTACTTCAATAAAACAGCCTATTACAAATTTGATTACATCAAATGCCCTGCGAGCTGCCGTAGCGAATCTAGCTAAAAGCCTAGCGAACGAAGTGGGTCAGGATGGTATCACCGTGAATGTGGTTGCTCCGGGCATGTTTGAAACCGAACGTTTACATCAACTCTATCCTGTTGCCGCGGATCGTGAGCGGGTTAAA
>CAYZUI010000087.1:0-3392 GCA_964481945.1 uncultured Gammaproteobacteria bacterium | reverse complement strand
CGTACGGTTCGAAAGAATAATATGTCTAAGACTAAGTTAAAAACAATCAAGAGTATTAGCAAGCGGGTGAAAGTATCCGGTGGCAAGAAACGACGGCTGATGTTGCGCACCCCTGGTCAAGATCATTTTAATGCCAGAGAGAGTGGCAAAGTCACCCGCAACAAACGGCGCGATTTTGAAATTTCATCCGTCTATCGGCGCACCATTAACCGCGCCATTAATAATCAATAAAGGATATGCCACGTGTTAAACGAGGAGTCGCTCATGTCAAACGTCGTCGCAATTTACTGAAACGCGCCAAGGGGTTTAAGTGGGGTCGTAAAAATCGCATCCGCTTAGCCCGCACCGCCGTCACCCGCGCGGGTGTCAACGCCCAACGCGGTCGTCGACAAAAGAAACGCTTAAACAAAGCCAACTGGGCGGTCAGTATTAATGCTGGTGTGCGTCCCTTGGGAATAAACTACAGCACACTGCGCAGTAAACTCCGGGTTCACAACATTGAACTAGATCGTAAAAGTTTAGCTGACCTAGCCAAGCGCTATCCAGCCGTACTTGAACAATTAGTCAAAACTCTCTGAAGCGTCTTGCCCGGTTCGTCTATCCAGAAGAACTAATTATAGCCATCATCCTCGCGGTGATGGCTATTGTGTTTGTGTTTTCGCCTATCCCCTGGCGCTGGCTGGATGATGCCTTGTGGTTTGTCTTATTCAAACGGCTCATTTTTTCCTGGTTCGTCTTCATGATGTTCCTCTTTCTGCAGAAAGCCATCAAACCCAACTCCTTTGATCAATTAGGTAAAATGGCACTAGATAGCCTGGTATTCTCCACTCGGGTGTGGGTGACGTTTTACCTCACGTTAATTATTCACTTCAATATTAAAATTAATGTCGGCTTGTGGCGCGATACGCTATACGATCCGATGCTCTACCAATTCGATCAGTGGAGCGACTGGTTTATTCAGGCTGTGTTGTTTTGGCATCCCACGGTGGATCGTTGGTTTGATCTGGCCCCATGGTATGGAACACTGTATGAATTTTCTTTCTTATTTACCTTCGCGCTGTTTGCCGTGATGCGACGCCACGCTTTTCGCTTATTATTCAGCGCCACGGTCATCACCATGCTCCTCGGTTCACTGTTCTATATTCTCTTGCCTGCCGTCGGACCATTTTTGTATGAGACGCCAGCTTCACCGTATATGCAGCAAGTGTTGCCAGTGATGTATGAAAAATACTTCAGTTACATTTCCAGTGATGGGCGCTATTATGTTCCAACCTTTCTCATTCAGGGCTTGGCCGCTATGCCTAGTCTACATATCGCGGAAATGTTGGTGTTCACCTATTTTATCTGGCGGCATCTACGCTGGCTGAGTGTGTTGTACATTCCAATCACGCTGTTTATTTTTGCGGAAGCCATGTATACCAAATACCATTACCTGCTCGATTTGGTGATTGGCGCTGAATTAGCTATCATTGGAATTATTCTTACCTTTATTTTGTATGAATGGCGTGCTCGATCACTTCTGCCAGCTACTCACCGACGCTAACCAGCGTGTCAATCTGGTATCGCGCAAAGATATCGGCAATTTGTCTGAGCATCATATCAAACCCAGTTTGCTGTGGTTGGAGTGGGGTCGGGTAAAACCAGGTGAACGGGTGTTAGATATTGGCAGCGGTGGTGGCTTCCCCGGTATGGTTATTGCCATTATGGAACCTACCATCGATATGACGCTGGTGGAAAGCATCGGCAAGAAAGCCAAGTTCTTACAAGCCTGTGTGGACCAGCTTGGATTAAAGAATGTCCATGTCATTCATGATCGAGTAGAACATCTGACCGGCCAGTATGATCGGGTGACGGTCCGGGCTGTGGCTCCATTGGAACAATTGTGGCTGTGGTCTGAACCGTTACTGAAACCGGGTGGTACATTGGAAGCCATGAAAGGGAGCACCACCGGCACCGTTATTGTGTCACGAGCCAAACCTGCTACAATAACGCAATGATTAGTTTAGCTTTGATCTTATTCGCTCAAACCCTGATCTATCCGATTGACGATAGTCAGATTACTACGGAGAGCGTGACATTTAAATATGCCAATGTGCAAGCGGCCAAAAAATTTAAATTTCAACTGTACGATAAACGAGCCGGTCGAACCAACTGGAGAAAACTCGACACGTTTTATAAAAAACGGACGAGTAAAAAGGCGAAAAAGTTTACCCTGACGTTAGCGAATCTGAAACAAGATCGCGACTATCGGATTCGTTACAAACCGATCTACTATGGTGGGCGCGAGGGAATTTGGTCCGCGTATACAGCTTGGCATACCAAAGATGATGCTCTCTACCTATACCTTGATACAGCAGATTCGTTACTGGCAGATGATGTCCCTTATGTACTGATTGAAAACCTCGGTGAGTTTGCCATGACGCAGCAGGAAGATGGGCGATGGTTTTATGAATTAGATGGTATCACCAAAGATGCTGTGCTGCAGTATCGGTTTTCACGAAATAATTTGGGCCCACGCAGTTATGAACAATTCGATCCAGACGATGTGGATCAGCTGCGTTCCTTGACGATTGAAACTGTTCCCCAAACGAAAGAACATACGGTCACCAACTGGAGATTACTCACTCCTGATATTTCCAGCGGTACAGTGAGCACCGACAATTACCCAGTGGTAGATCGTGCTCAATTTATCCAGGGTGTGGAACTGACCCGTGACTATCCCGAGGGTTTTTCTTCGTATACTGCGACGACGTTTACATCAATGGCCGAGTATGATTTATCGTATGTCGCGATCCCTTATGCTACGCGAGTGATCATTGGTGGTGATCCAGTGGAAACTAATCAGAGTGTTGATGTCTATCCAACCGAAACACAATTGGAAACTTTGCTGACTGAAGTAACAACAGCCGGTTTGACGCCAATCCTAGTGATCGACCTTCCCATCAACCAAGCCAATGAAGAAACTATTCTCGCCGACCTGGCTGGTGATCATGTCAATAGCTATTTTAGCACCTACCTCACCCGCTGGCGCGAAGCTATGAACGATGGCATTGATTTCGCTACGGCTCACGGCATTGATATGGTGGTGTTGGATACAGATTTTTATGACTATCTGGATTGGCAAGATGATGCGCAAGAGAGGTATTTTAGCTACGTGTTAGAAAATGATATTTTGCCAACTGTGGCCAGCGGTTTTACCGGAACGCTGACCACCAAAGAATTGTCCACCGATAGTGATTTTACCTGGTACAAAGCGGAGGAAATTGATTGGTTGGGTGACACTTGGTATCCCACCACCAGTGAAGATTTGGCGACCAGCTATGGACCGCTGAACACTCAATATGGTAAGCCGGTGTTCTTTACGAATCTCGGTGTGTTTAGTATTGCCGAAG
>CAYZUI010000086.1:0-8564 GCA_964481945.1 uncultured Gammaproteobacteria bacterium | reverse complement strand
TGCGGATCTTGTAATTGTGGTTCGATTCCACACGAGGGCACATTCAACGCCACCACGGCAACCGCTACGTTAGCCGCACCAGCCGCCAGCAACGCCTGGGCACAGGCAGTGGTTGTGCTGCCGGTACTATAGACATCATCAACCAATAGAACTCTTTTTTCTTGAAGCAACGGTCGATACCATGATCGGACAGAAAATGCTCCAGACAAATTTTGCAGTCGTTCTGGTTTATTGAGTTTTGCCTGACTCCGCGTAGCTTTGATTTTTTTTAGAGCTGGCACAATCGGTCTGGGCCAATCCCGCACCAATAACTCAGTTTGATTGTAGCCTCTGGTCAGCCGTTTGCGCCAATGCAGTGGCACTGGGACAACCAGATCAACGGTATCCCAAGCAATGGATTGAAACAGAATGGTACTGAACAGTCCACTGACCGAGGTGTAGCCGTGATACTTCAAGTGATGAATTAGCTGTTGGATTGGTTTGTGCTGATATAGCGTGACAGCAAAAACGTTGCCCTGCTGCACCGGGGAAATATATCGAGCCTGGCAGGTGTCGCATAGCCAACGATCATATCGTCCACAACCCGCGCAGCGTATCGGAAATAACCAACCTAACAGCCAGTTGAACATATCCCACCTTTAGCAGTGGGCTACTTTACCGTCAAGGTGATAGCGCTTTTACGAAAACCTACCGCCACCGTACTGCCGGTTTTGGCTTCATCTTTCAATAGCAGTTCCGCTAAGCGGTTTTCAATTTTTTCCTGAATTGTTCGACGAATAGCTCTGGCCCCTTCCTGGGGAGTATAACCGATATCGGCCATATGGTTGACCAACTGTTTGGTGTACGTAATGGTAATGGCCTTGTCTTGAGCGCGACGAATCAAATCGGCCAACTCTAGTTCGACGATCTGTTGAATGGCGGCACGGGCGAGCGGTTTAAACACCACGATCTTATCAATCCGATTTAAGAATTCCGGCCGGAACTGACGCTGTAATTCCTTCAGCACTTGATCTTTCACCGCATCATAATCTGGCGTCACGGTGGTGGTGTGTTGGGAGTTGAATCCTAAAGCGGCGTGGTCTTGAAACTGACGCAAACCGATATTTGACGTCATGATAATAATGGTATTTTGAAAATTCACTTTTTTACCAGTGGCATCAGTTAAGTGGCCTTCATCCAAAATTTGTAGGAGGAGATTAAATATATCACGATGGGCTTTTTCAATTTCATCAAACAGAATCAAGCTATATGGTCGATGGCGCACTTGGTCGGTCAGTTTCGAACCGTCTTTGTAGCCGACATAACCAGCCGGCGCACCAATCAGTTTTGAAGCGGTGAAGGCTTCAGAAAATTCCGACATATCAAGGCGAATGATGTTTTTTTCACTGCCAAATACCACCCGAGCTAAGGTTTTCGCTAATTCGGTTTTACCCACGCCGGATGGCCCTAAAAACATGAAAGAACCAATCGGTCGCGTAGTTTGGGTTAAACCAGCCCGTGAGCGACGAATAAAATCGGCCACCGTAGCAGTCGCTTCGTCTTGTCCCACCACATGTTCGTTCAGCAACTCTTTGAGTTGTAATAACTGCTTTTTTTCCGGAGCCAACAATTCTTGGACAGGTACTTTGGTAATGCGGGCAATAACCGTGGCAATATCTTCCGCTTGCAGTGTGCCTAATTGTTTAGCCTCCGATTGAGTCGCCCGTTGTTCCAGTTGTTGCAACTGCGTTTTGAGATCGGTCTCCTTCTTTTTGTAAGTGATAGCTTCCTCAAACCGTTCTTCTTTCACCAAAGCTAACTTTTTTTGTTGAGTCGTCTTTAAATTCGTTCGTAAATCATGCAGGGCATCATCCAATGGATTATTCGGTCGACGCACGCGGAAACGAGCCGCCGCCTCATCAATTAAATCAATGGCTTTATCCGGCAAAAATTTATCTTGAATATACCGCACCGATAATTTCACTGCCGCCTCAATAGCTTCATCTGAAATAGCCACATGATGAAACGCTTCATAATTACTTTTGACGCCTTTAAGTACGTTGATGGCATCCGTCAGACTGGGCTCTTCCACGATAATTGGTTGAAACCGGCGTTCCAAAGCGGCGTCTGATTCGATATGTTTTTGATATTCCTGCAAAGTTGTAGCCCCAATACAGCGAATTTCACCCCGCGCTAGCCCTGGCTTCAGAATGTTGGCTGCATCCATGGCACTCCCACCCGTACCACCAGCACCGATAATGGTATGAATTTCATCGATGAACAAAATGATATTTAGATTGTCTTTGAGTTCTTCTATGATCTGCTTGAAACGAGCTTCAAATTCTCCCCGGTACATGGTGCCGGCCACCACTAAGCCTAAATCCAGGCGATAGATTTTTTTATCTAACAACACACTGGGAACTTGCCGTTCGAGGATTCGTTTGGCTAGACCCTCGACAATGGCGGTTTTGCCAACACCTGGTTCACCTAATAGCACTGGATTATTTTTGGTACGTCGCGATAGGATATGAATCAATCGGTCAATTTCCTCACCTCGTCCGACCACTGGATCAATCGTTTTTTGAATCGTGGTATCGGTTAAATTTGTACTGAAAAAATCTAAAGCCGGCGTAGCTGAAGTGCGCTCGGTTTGCTTGAGTTGTTCCACTTCGGTTAATTCTTCTTGAAAGAGCGCCGTTAAATCTGGGAAGCGGGAAGTACTTTTCAACACGTTCAAGGTTTGCTTGCGTAGTTGAGTGAGGTTCACTTTTTTGTTGGTGTAGACTTGCTCCAAGTGATGATCCGGCAGCTCCACTAAACTTAAAAGCAGATGTTCGGTACCAATGTATTTATGTTGATGTTCAAAGGCCACTACCGCAGCATGTTCCAGTACGCGGATCGCCTCGGGAGAAAGTTGCGGTAAGTTAAAGCCACGCTGATTCTTTGGCCAGTCCAGTTGTTCAATCCACGGCTGCAGCACTTCTGCGGTGATGGTATGCTGGGTCAGAATCTCATTGGCCACGCTGCCAGATTGTTCCGCCAAGCTCATTAATAAATGTAAGGGCAGCACTTTGGGATGCTTTAAGCGAATCGATAAATTGATCGCTCGGACCAGAGTATTTTTCAGGTGGGTGGTAAATTTGTTCAGGATATCAAGCGCCATCGGTTTCTCCGGTTAGACCTTTATATAAATAGTAGTTGTAGACAGTCAGTAAAATACTACTGACCAGATAGGCTAAGGCTCCGCCAAAGATCGGAATAAACTGCAAGACAAAACTAATGAGAATAATCACCGCCGCCAGCAACAGGAAGCGGAGCAAGACATGGCCAAAACTGCTCAGCGCCAATTTCACGCTACGTTGCACCGCTTGCCAGGCAGTCAGCTTTTGAGCAATCAAGAAATAGGGAGCGAACATCAGTGCGACCATATACAGTATTAAACTCACATCTGGCAAGATACTCACCAGATAAGCATCCCACGTAGCGATCAGTGTTTTATCAATGAATCCAACCAGCGTAATGATAATGGTGATAATTAAGAAAACGGCCAGGAGCAACATCACGGCACCGGCGATAACGATGATGGACAGCAAGAAATATGACCAAAAATAACGCGCAGCCCGGGGGAAAATTTCCACCAATTTGAGTTTATCTTGTTCCAGAGTAATGAGTGGACCAGCAATCCAACCCATAATGCTAATGCCTAATACTAATACGCCAGTGATCACCATCGTGTAGGTCACTGGACTGGTACCGGAAAAGATTGCCAGTACTTCTTCGAAGGAGTTGGCCGCATTTATTTGGCTGACCACTGCACCAACCGTTAGCCACACAATCGTATAGGACAATAACAGCGGGATCACATTGGCAAACAGCAACGCCACAAAATGCTTCACGGTAAAGGTGAGAGTATCACGGAATAATTCACTAATGCGCGGGGCAGATTGTGGTGTCATAGGCATAACGTTAAGCGATTGAACGTAAGGCAGCAATGCGATCAGCCGCCGGTGGATGAGTAGAGAAGATATTCAACCAACGGCGGTGGCTACCAAATGGATTAGCAAAAAATAAATGGGCTGTGGCGGTATTGGCTCGCAGCAGCGCTTGACCGCCAGTATCAATTTTTTCCAGAGCCCGGGCTAAACCTTCAGGATAACGGGTTAACAATGCGCCAGAAGCATCAGCTAAAAATTCTCGCTTGCGGGAAATAGCCAGTTGAATTAGCTTGGCGATAATGGGAGAGAAGATAAGTAGAATAAAGCCAACAATCGCAAAAGCAAAGGTGACTTGGTTGCCTCGGCTCCGCCCATGGCCACCAAAGCTACTGACCCGCAGAAAAATTTGTGCCAGTAAATTCACAATGCCCACACAGATAATGACCACGGTCATTAACCGAGTATCGTAATTCTTAATGTGGGATAATTCATGCGCTAACACACCTTCCAGTTCTTCATTCTTGAGCAGTTCGATAATCCCGCTGGTCACCGCTATCGAGGCATGCTCCGGATCACGTCCGGTGGCAAACGCGTTCGGAGCAGAGTCGGCGATCAGATAGACTTTTGGCATGGGTAAACCAGCGGTGATCGCCAAATTTTCTACCATTCTGTACACATACTGGTTATCTTCCAGTTTAATTGGTCCATGGGCGCCGTTGGTGAGCAGAGCGATTTTGTCACCCCCATAGTAACTAAACAGCGCCATCCCAACCGAGATGATGATCGCCAAGATTAAACCACCTGGCCCAGCATCATACAGATACGATACGGCTACACCTAGGGCAATGACAAACGAGAAGAACAAGGCGATCAGGATGCCGCTTTTTAATTTGTTTTTACTGATTTGGTTATAGGCCGTCATGCGGGGTAGACATGCCATGGCATGTCTTTACAAATTAGAACTTGACCTGAACATTGTCTCGTTCTTTGGGATCTTCGATTTCAAAGAATTCACGGGCTTTGAAGCCAAGCATATTGGCAATCATATTGGCGGGAAACACTTGCATCTTGGTGTTAAAATCGCGTACCACTCCGTTGTAAAAACGCCGGGCCGCTTGGATTTTATCTTCGGTATCGGCCAATTGATCCATCAATTGCATCATGGTTTGATTAGCCTTCAGATCAGGATAGGCTTCCATGGCAATGCGTAAGTTGCCCAGCAAGCCGCCTAACACACCTTCCGCTTTAGCTAAACCGGCTGTATCGCCGCCAGCTTGAGCTGACATGGCCGTGCTACGCGCCTTGGTGATATTTTCCAGCAGGCTTTTTTCATGCGTCATGTAGCCTTTCACACTCTCCAACAGGTTTGGAATCAGATCGTGCCGACGTTTTAGTTGCACATCAATATCTGACCAACCTTCATCCACTTGGTTACGCAGACGAATTAAACCGTTATATACCATCACTGCCCAGAGGGCGATGATGACTACTACTCCGAGAATGACGAACCCAATAATCATGAACATACGTTTGTTAGATAATAATTATTCATTATTTAATTTATGTACGAGCGTAACGTGGCGCTCACTGGCTGTGCGAATATTTTCTACGGTATATACAGACACCAGATCACCAACCGCAATACCCGAGCGTGTCATATCGGTTTCGGCGCTGCCAGGCAATCCGTTCTCATCAATAATGGGGCTAAGAGCAGCGAAACGGGTTGTAGCGGTGAGAATGAAATCAATCGCCCCATCCGGATTTTCAACCACGATACGGTCTGCGCTAAGTGATTGTACAGATCCAGTGAAGGCAAACACTTCACTCGGTTCGAGGACGGCTTCATTGGCCGTGTTGGGCCGAAGGATTTCTTCAATAGTTGACTCAAAAATAGCGGCTTCTATATCTGGCTCGGTCCGTTCCAGCTTGGCCTGATTAGGCAGCAGCCAAGAAAAACGATCACGATAGATATAGCCGGCAACAACGCCGAGCACAAAAGCGGTAATGATCAGGATAATGGTGAGATTCCAACGTCGTATCACCGCACTATTATACTGAATTTTTGTATGCTTTGTCAAAGTACGAATTTGTGATACAATTTTGCCATGCGCAAACTGTTGTTTGTATTCAGTATCGTCTGGTTCGTGCCACAGGTTGTGTTAGCCTTGTGGGCAGAACCGGCTTGTGATCCAGCGATTGATCCGACGGCTTGTAATATCTCGGTGCCACTGAATGTATCAAATAGTAACCAGACTAAGGAGGGGGGATTAACCATTAATGGTACGCTGACGGCCAATGGCCCCTCAATTTTTTCCAATCTGGGTAGTATCACAGCTGATGGCCCGGTACTCATTAGGGGGCCGTTGAATATTCAAAATACCACCATTTTCTCAAATCCGTATCCAGTCACAGTGAACGGGACATTTACCTATGCTGGAGTAAATAGTGGCTTTGTACTCACGGCCGATTCGATTGACGATAACGAAGTATCAAACACTCTCACCGCCTCTATTTTTCAAGGCACAGGCTCAACCTCGGATTTGGTTGATTTGGCCAGCGAAGTGAATACCATCGGTGAAACGTGGGTGGATACCACCGGCGATACCATGACTGGTACTCTGACGTTGGCGCCAGCCAGTAGCGTTGACGCCTTGACGATTACACCAAACTCTACCCAAGAAGCCGTTTATATTTCTGGTTCCAGCAATCGGCCATTAGTATCATTAAACCCCACCGGTACCGTTGGTGGCAGTCTGGGACTATATGTGAACATGACTACTGGTTCGGCCAATGGCATTAACGCTAATTCAACTACTACTGGTTACCCAATCTACGCGACCGCCAATTCTGCAACCCGCTCGATTTACGCCACCAATTCCCGTGTCAGTGGATACGCCATTTATGGGGTCGCCACCAACACAACCAGTTATGGAGTAGGGGGGAGCGGGACCAGCGCTGGTATCATTGGATCGAGCGTCAATGGCTACGGTGGTTCTTTTTCCAGTGCGACAACAACCGGTTCTGCCTTATACACAGCCTTAACCAGCGCATCCACTACTGCTACCAGCAAAGCGTTAGAGGTAGTGGGAAAGAATGGGTATGGGGGATATTTTACAAGTGATGGTAATAGCTCAACATCCCTTTATGTCGAAAATACGAATAATGTAGCTGGCTTTAATAAATTTGGCATCCAAACTATAGCGACAACTCCAGCTGGCGTTGGTATCGCAGCCACGTCTGATTACGGAATTGCCGGTGAGTTTAATTCTACTAGTGGTGGTGTCGGCGTATCTATTAATGTGGCAGATTTTGGAACCGCCATTGATGCCAATGGAGGGGTGATAAAAGATGTCGTGGGGTATAGTGGTGGACAGTTTTATCCGAATGAACAGCCTAGTACAGCTGTCTATTCTAATGAAAAAATTCAAATCATCAGCCTTGAATCATTGCGTGGTAATGCGGAAGACTTGTTTTTTGACGGTGACAGCATTTGGCATACAGATATGTTTACCGTTTTTACTACAGACTATAATGGATATGAACAACATAGTTTACGTGATGGACACAGTATTGATTCTGCAACATTATGGTACAGTGATACGATTGAAATAAATATGGCCACTGATACGCTCTACTTTTTTACAGATTCAGGCGACTACTACACCAAAGATCGCTTAGATGGTAGTGAGAGCAGCAGTACTTTATCTTCCAGTATTACAATTAACAGCTCAGCTTTTGATGGGGAAGATATGTGGTTTGGGACAAATAGTAGTATTTACCAGTGGGGCAATCTATCGACACTGACCTCCCGGGCTAGTGGTCTAGGAACAATCGTGGATATGGTTTATGCCAACGGTTATTTATGGGCAGTTGATTCTTCAAATGATGTGGTTTATAAAATGGATACGTCATCTTATTCGAGCACATCGATTTCAGTAAGTGATAATCCTCAAGCCATTGTTTTTGATGGTCAATCGCTTTGGGTGGCCAACTATAACGATACTACTCTCACCAGAATCAATGTGAATACCAACGACACAACCTCATATAGTGTATCGCCCGGCGGTTCCAATCCTCAGGCTCTGACCTTCGACGGGAGTAATATTTGGATTGGTTATGGTAACTCCGGTGGTGTGGCCGCTTTCAATGTTGCTCAAGAAACTATTACTAGAAGCAGTGCGCTCTTAGGAACAGGTATTGCACAGTTGGCATTTGATGGTACCTATATTTGGGCAGCTACAGAGAATGCATACTTACTGCAGCTGAACTCTGGTAGTGGCTTTGGCAGCAATTCAGAGCCCATTACGGATGGAATTCTTCTCTACAATACGTCCGGGAGCGTTCGGTGTTTATATGTGAGTGGTACCACAGTCACAGCTTCATCAACGCTCACCAATTGTCAGTAAGTTCGTTAGGTACACCATCACACATCACACTTTACCCCTTGACAAAAATGGTATTTCTAGTAGTATAGTTAACCCAAATGGGCAGTTGTACGCCAAACGTATCTTTGCCCATTTGTGCGTGCATTACTTGCACAATAGCTTGTTCTTTTCGAACTAAATCATCCACCACCACATAACAGTGACCGTTTTGAGTTATGTTGATGGGAAACAAGGGCGGGTTTTGAACCTACCTTTATTTCCCATT
>CAYZUI010000085.1:0-2063 GCA_964481945.1 uncultured Gammaproteobacteria bacterium | reverse complement strand
CCAGCCACTCCGTGACGCCAACCCGTCCAACCATCCAGCCAGGCGGACCAATCGCCGCACCCAAAGCGGCAGAAGAAGCGATTGATTTGGCTATCGACTAGTGCTATAGTAGGCTGTATGCAAATTCAATGGACGGGTCTCGCCAGCTTCCGTATTCAGACTAGTCATGCGGTTATTGTGACCGATCCGTTTTCGGATACGACTGGTCTCACTATGCCTAAACTCAAGGCTGATCTTGTCCTGGTGTCGGATGAAAAGAACACTATCTGCAACAATACGAAACGGCTATCGGGCGAGGGTAAGAACATTACTGGGCCAGGTGAATATGAGATAAAAAACACCTTTGTCTATGGAGTGCCAGCCGTGAATACACTGTATTTGATTGAGGATGATAATATCAGTATTGCCTTTTTGGGAGCACTCGACAGTGGGCTGACGAACGATCAGTTAGAAAAATTAGAGGGGGCAGATATTTTATTATTACCAGTCGGAACCTTGTCTAAGGAACAGCGCGCCGTGGTGATTAGTCAACTCGAACCTCGCGTGATTATCCCCTATCTATTCAAGCAACCCAAAGTCAAACAAAACCTGGAACCGGTGGAAACGTTTTTGAAAGAGATGGGTGTGAAAAAAGTTGAGCCTATTGAAAAATACGTCGTCAAAGACAAAGATTTACCACAGGAAGATACCCAGATTATACTCTTATCTCCGACGCAAGCGTAATTATGGCGACTACTCGAAAAAAACCGGTTCCGAAAAAACCTACCAAAAAACGTCCGGTAAAAAGAACTCGAAAAAAACCTCAGGCAGAACCGATCGTTACCCCGGTTATTACTCCAATCGTCGCTCCAGCTATTCAACCGATTCAACCAACCAAGCATATCCCTGAACAACCCGGTAGCCGGCTCAAACTATGGCTAGCGGTGAGTGCGGCCATGGCGGTCATTGTGTTGGTATGGGCCTACTCATTATCACGCACCGTGTTCTCATCGAATGCCATTGAGGCATCCTTAGCCAATAGTACGATTGATGAATTTATGGGATCGGTCAGTAAAAGTTTTACCGATTTAAAAACGACCAGTGATACATTTATTGAACAAAACCAAGAAGTCAGGACCCCTCCGGAATTGCCCCAACAACCCAGTACGGAGGAACTGGATAATTTATTCTCTGACATTGAATAACCATGCCCGAATACGCCGACAAAGTTATAGAGCAACCAATTGATCGTGAAATGGAGGACGCCTACCTCAATTACGCCATGAGCGTGATTGTGGCGCGGGCTCTGCCGGACGCCAGAGATGGTCTAAAGCCAGTGCATCGCCGCATTCTGTATGCCATGTGGACGATTGGTTTACGCTCCAGCGCCAAATTTCGCAAATCCGCTACCGTGGTTGGTGAGGTGCTGGGTAAATATCATCCGCATGGCGATACCGCCGTGTATGATACCTTGGTTCGTCTGGCCCAGGATTTTTCGATGCGTTACCCCTTAGTGCATGGCCAGGGAAACTTTGGTTCCGTCGATGGCGATTCCGCCGCGGCCATGCGTTATACCGAAGCCAAGCTGCATAAAATTTCTGAAGAGTTGTTGCAGGATTTAGAAAAAGACACAATCGATTTCCGACCAAACTATGATGGCACACATGATGAACCGGCCGTATTACCGGCCAAGCTCCCTAACCTGCTGCTCAATGGCACCGTGGGTATTGCTGTGGGTATGGCCACCAGTATTCCTCCGCATAACTTAACCGAGCTGTGCGATGGCATCACCTACTTAATCGATCATCCGGATGCCGATGTGGATGATTTAATGGAATATGTCAAAGGCCCAGATTTTCCAACCGCCGGAATGATCTATGACACGCAAGCGATTAAAACAGCTTATGCCACTGGTCGCGGCGGGGTGGTGATGCGTGGTCGGGCGGTGATAGAAGATGGTACTCATGGTTCCCAGATCATCATTACGGAATTGCCCTACCAGGTGAACAAAGCTACCTTGGTGGAAAAAATTGCCTTTTTAGTGAAAGAGAAAAAAATCGAGGGCATCAAAGATTTGCGGGATG
>CAYZUI010000084.1:0-2964 GCA_964481945.1 uncultured Gammaproteobacteria bacterium | reverse complement strand
ATTTCCCATAAACTTACTGTGCTAGCGAAAATCACCGAATCTGGGGCCAACAATGCTTTGCGCTCGATCGGTTTTAACTTTTTTGGCTGTGCGAGGGCCCATAGTAAAATATGGGTATCCACTAAAATATTCATGCCTGTAACAGTTCCTGATCGGTTATTTTATAGTCTAGCTTAAATTGCACTGTGATATCTGATTCCAATATGCCTAATTTCTTTTGTTGCTGAGCGACGTATTTTTGTATCGGAATGATGATGGCAATGGCCTCTTTCTTCTTGCCATAGGCAATACCATATTCTTTGCCCTGCCGAACATGAGCTAATACTTCCGAAAAATGAGTTTTCAGGTTTCCCACGGTTAATGTTTTCATAACATCAGTATAGGGCAAACTCATAACTTGTCAAGTTGACAATCAAAATTTTGACACATTAAACCGTTTCGCTTTCGACCAATCACTCTTCTCCCCGGTTTCTAGCACTGTCCGCACAGTAAAGGTATAGGTTTTATTCTTCTGCAAGCGCTTTGGCTTAACGCTGTACCGGAGTTGCTCTAGGGTATCCGTTTTCATTATCATTTTACCACGTTTGGTCTGAATACGAAGGATATATCCAATAACGGTAGTGCTGGGACAGATTTCATCCGAGCCGCGCCAGCGCAAAATCACCCGTTGCTTGTGATGACGAACCTGTAAATGCTTTGGTGTATCTACCGAACACGCCTCACTACTTTCATTGGTTTGCTCGGTTGTTTGATCAGACGTCGCTGGCGGTACTTCTTCGACCACCTCATGCTCAACGTCACTGAATGTATCACCGGTTGAAGTTGAAGTAGTATCGGATGCATCAGTCGTCGTTGTCCCATAACCATATTCCTGAATATCCTCTTCATACCCATACCCGTACCCATATGAAGGTTCTGGATAATGCCACTGTAGCACGTAGCCGTATGTTAATCCTGGTTCTAACGCCACAGCGAATACACTGCCAATCAGCAGACACGAGATAGTAGATGTAATGATTTTGTCGTTCATAAAGTTTCTTGTACGCTTTCGCTGCCCACCGTCCTATCATCTAATGAAACATTGGATGCATCGACGGTGGGTAGGCTGCTCGTTGCCCACACGGTTTGGTAGTCGTGATTGGGCGTCCATGACAACCACGTACGGTATTGGTGAATCGAACGAGCAACAGCGAAAGTCTGGGTACAGTGTAAAAAGGTATACTATTTTACACAAGGGGGTTTTGGCGACGGCGCTTGTGGATATCATACTTTTTTATGCAATAGAATCAAGGAAAACTAGATTATTTAAGCCTGTGGATAATATTTTTAGCGACGGCGCTAAGCTTGCCAACTTTACGAAAAAGGCGCAGGATGGCGACATGAAAGTGTTAGTCATCCACACTGGCGGGATGCCATCTCCCACTGTTCTGGCAGCTTCCGCTATTGAGCAACAACTCAAAAGCTATCTTGAGCTGCAATTAGTGGCTGAAGTAGATATCATTGTGCTCGACAATTTGGCCGGATGTGATGTGACGTACACACTGGCCGGTACAGTGGGTACAACTATTATGCAACACTATCACGACTACGCTGGCTTTGTGGTGATCCATAGTCTGGATAACGCCATCTACACCGCTAACTTGTTAGCCTTTCAACTGACTAACCTAGGTAAGCCTGTGATCTTTACCGGCACCACTATTCCTGAGCAGTTTTTTAATTTTCCGGGAAATTTCTCGGCCGATGAACAGATTTCTTATCGGGAAATGAGTTTGCGTACCAGTCTGGTCACTTCCGTGCAACTGGCCACACAGAATTGTGCCGAGGTAATGCTGGCCTTTGGACCGCATATCATTAAGGCCGTCCGCGCAGTGGAAACCAGTACGCCCGAACAGACCGGTTTTGCAGCTTGGCCGGATGGCGACATCGCCATGGTTCGTTTTGGGATTGAATTGGATCAACGAACACCTAAACGACATGATGATGCTCCCATGTTTGATGAACGATTTTCTCGAGCGGTGGTGGCCTTCCCTCGGCAACCAGAATTGTATCTTAGGCCGTTGCCAGCTACCACCCGAGCTATCTTATTACCCACCGTTCAAGAACAATCCGTGCCCTCGGCGCTGAAGTTACCAGATCACATGCTGGCCGTTACCGTGAGTTCTATATTTGATCAGGTGACTGTGTCCCAGCCAGTGTTACGGCTGCCTCCGATTACGCCAGTAGCGGCTCACATGAAATTGCTGGTGGCCGCTGGCCGCTATCAGACGAATTCTGAATTGACAGACTACCTGCAAACCAATGTGATTGGTGAATTTGGACACTTATGAAGATCTTTCTCCTCAACAAAGCCCCCACTGATCTCGCCAGCATTTTAGAAGATGCCAAAGTCAACGTGTTGACGACGGTATCACGTGTGCCAGATAGCCTATCCGGTGGTTTTTCCTGGACGGCGCTGGAGCATGTGGATGCGATTATTTTGGAAATTTCTTATCCAGCGGATGAACTGCATTATATTTTGGCGCAAGCCATTGTGCTGGGCCGACCAACCTTGTGTTTGTATCCAAAAAATCGTGAGCCAGAGCAGGTGTTGCTCCATTTGAATAAGCCCGGAGTGCCAAAATCGGTGCAGAAAAAATCCTACACGTCTACGAACGTGCGGGAAGTGCTGGGAAAATTTCTCAACAGCATTGATCGCACCGTCACATTGCAAGATATCCCCAATATCAAATTTACCTTGCGGCTGACGCCAGCCATCAACCATTATCTGGATTGGTTAGCGCGCTACCAGAAGATCAATAAGGCTGATTATATCCGCCAATTGTTGAAGGATAACGCGGAGGGTAATCAAGATTATCAGAGATTATTGTGAGACCCACCTTCTTACACCTATCCGTGTTCATGCACGTAGCCTCCTTAACCCACGTACATAAAGTACGGGGTTAAGTACGCTGTTGATCTAACCCC
>CAYZUI010000083.1:0-5903 GCA_964481945.1 uncultured Gammaproteobacteria bacterium | reverse complement strand
CCTAGCCGCCGGGTTACCGGCTCAATGGTTAGTAGAATTACAGCGGCGCCGACAGCTGGTGGTGGATACACTACACCTTCCGCCTCCAGCCGGAGCCTTTTATTGTTTTATTGATATTCGTAGATTTGGATTAGATTCGATCACCTTTTGCCAACGTTTACTGCAGGAATACCATGTGGCTTTGGTGCCAGGCATATATTTTGGCCGAGAGGGCTTTGTCCGGTTATCGTTCGCCAGTAGTCAAAAAAAAATTCAAACGGCCCTTGAGCGCTTAGCCGCATTTTATGCTATACTAGTCCAATGAAAGTCGCCGTCTGTGGCTTAGCGAAACAGGAACTGGAGACGTATCTCCGGGCGCAGTATCGCCATGATATCCAATTGGTCAAGCAGAAACCTGACTTTGTCTTTTGTTACGGTGGTGATGGCACGTTGTTGTTCGCTGAACAGCGCTATCCCACAATTCCGAAAGTCATGATTCGGCATAGTCGAGTATGTAATTTGTGCGCGCGGTTGACGCGGGAGACGGTGGTGCGCTTAATGGTGCGAGGGCAGTATAGTGTAGTCGAGCAGCCGTTATTAGAAACTACTCATCGGCGCAAAACCTTGTATGGCATGAACGATATTATGGTAATGCATGGCCAGCCCAATACGGGATTACGTTATCATTTGTGGTTAAACGGCGAGCCGTGGGGCAACGAATTATTAGGCGATGGCCTGGTGGTCGCTACCCCACTTGGTAGTACCGGATATTATCAAAGCATTACGCGCAGCACCTTTCAGCAAGGGCTGGGCATCGCTTTTAATAATTCAATTTTTAGCATTGGTAACATCGTTGTACCGGAAGATACCAGCGTGAAGGTACGGGTTGATCGTGGTCCAGGACTCGTGGCAGCGGATAACAATAATCATTTCTTACCGCTGCAGACGCGTGATACGGTCACGATTCGTCGATCACATCGTTCTACCTATGTGGTGTCTTTTGCTGGCCAGCCCTATCGTCGGTTTAATGTTGGGATCGGTGATAATCGTGTGCCGCTGGGTTTTTGTCAGATCTGTGATAAACCGATGCCACAATGATTACCCTGGTGACCAGTAATCACCAAAAGGCGTTTGAAATTCAACATGCCTTACAGCCCTACCACATCGACATCACGACCCAATCGATTGAATTGAATGAATTGCAATCAATCGATTTGGTGCAAGTCGTGATGGATAAAGTCAAACAGGCTTATCAGGCTGTGGCCGGACCAGTAGTAGTTGATGACACTGGGATTTTTTTTGTCGGTTACAATAAATTTCCTGGGGTGCTGTCGCGCTATGCTTTTATGACATTGGGGTATCAAGGACTGTTTCGCTTAATTCAACCTCACCAGCGAGCCTATTTTTGTAGCTACCTCGCCTTTCAGTCTGCGGCGCGAGCTAAGCCGGTGTTGTTTCGTGGGGTCTGTCGCGGTCGATTAATTCGACAATTGCGGGGAAAACCTAAACCGCGCATGCCCTACGACAGCATTTTTATACCAGATGGTGATACCAAAACATTTTCGGAATTAGGAGTAGACGGCAAACAGTGGTATGATCATCGTTCCAAAGCAGTGCGTAAATTTGCTCGGTACTATTCAAAAGAATATTTATGAACATAACCTTTTTAGGGGCTTGTCGGATGGTCACCGGATCGATGTATCTGTTAGAGCATGATCACGTCAAAGTGTTGGTAGACTGTGGCATGATTCAAGGTGAGCAATTTACGGAAGATAAAAACTATGACGAATTTAGTTTTCAACCGAGCGAGATTACGGCGGTACTAATTACCCATGCCCATATTGACCACTGCGGTCGGGTACCACGCTTAGTGCGTGAAGGCTTTGCTGGAAAAATTATTTCCACCCACGCCACGTTGGATTTAGCTTATTTGATGTTGGAAGATAGCGCGCATGTGATTCAAATGGATGCGGAACAAGCTGGCTATCCGCCGCTGTATGAGGCAACCGATGTCGAACGCGCGGCTGAATTATTTCACGGTGTGGAGTATCATCAAGCTATCCAGGTTGGCCCGTTTACCATCGAATTATTTGACGCCGGGCATATTCTTGGTTCAGCCTTCATTCGCCTGACCGCTGGTGATAAAACCATCGTCTTTTCTGGTGATCTCGGTAATCCACCTGTGCCTTTGCTCAAGCCCACAGAAGCGTTACCACCGACAGAGTATCTGGTTATGGAATCTACCTACGGCAATAAAATACATGAACCGGCGAAAGAGCGTAAGTTATTACTCCAATCGGCTATCTACGAGACGATCACCTTGCACGGCACGCTCTTAATTCCAGCCTTTGCCTTAGAACGTACTCAAGAGATTTTATATGAGCTGAACGATTTGGTAGAACATAAAGATATTCCCCCGGTGCCTATTTTTATTGATAGTCCACTCGCCATCAAGGCCACGCGTATTTATCCCAAGTACAACCGGTGGTTTAATCAAGCCACGCGTTATTTGATTGCCAAGGGGGATGACGTCTTTAAATTTAATGGCCTGAAATTTACCAGTACCGTTCAAGAATCACGCGCCATATTAAACGTCAAGGCGCCAAAAGTGATTTTGGCCGGTTCCGGGATGATGCAGGGCGGCCGGATTCGGTATCACGCCAAAAATTATCTGAGCGATTTTCGTAATCAAGTGTTGATCGTGGGATACCAAGTGAAGGGATCCTTAGGTCGGCAATTATTAGAGAAAGCTAAACACGTAGTGATCGATGGCGATCAAGTTGAAGTGCAGGCCAGAGTGCGGGCGATTGGAGCCTATTCAGCTCATGCCGACCAAGCCAAGTTATTAGCCTGGCTGAAGAGTAGCGCAGGGCATCCCCAGCAGGTGTGGCTGACACACGGTGAAGAAAACACGGCTCAAGTCTTGGCGGGTATTCTTCAGACCGCCGGATTCAAGGCGGAACTGCCGGAATATGGACAGACCCACGAACTTTAGTTACACTACAAATAGTTAATCCACAACGTTAAGCCTAAAGTTATGGCAAAGAAAAAATCATTGGTACATAAGACATTAACGCGCGTAGCTGTCGGTACCACGCTGGGCGCGGTGTTAGCAGCTGGTGCGGCAGCCTATTTCTTTACCCAAACGAAATCGGGCAAACAAGCCGCTAAGCAAATAAAAACTTCGGCTATCAACCTGTCCCGCGAGATTAATAAACGCTTGCAGTCTGCCAAACAAGTGAGTCAGAAAAAATACGAGGAGATCGTCGAAGAGGTGGTGGATGAATATGCTGTCCAAAAGAAAGTGGGTAAACACACGGTGGTTGCCCTCAAGCGTGATCTCAAAACGCACTGGCGTGATGTGAAACGTGAATTGAAGAAAAAATAATTTGCCTACTGTTACTGGCACGATTACTCCGCATACTGGACGAGGACGGCAACTCGGCATTCCAACCCTGAACGTGACTGCGCCGAAGGATTTGGCAGATGGTGTCTATGCGGGCTATGTTGTCCATGAGCACGTCCGGTATCCGGCAGCCATTTTTGTGGGTGCAGCCATCACCTTCGGCGAAACTACTCGACAAGTTGAAGCCCATCTGCTTGATGTGACCGTGACGTTGACTGACAAAATCACCATTGAACTACTGCAGTATCTCCGTGGCAAGCAACTGTTTCCAGATGCCGAGTCGTTACAACAACAAATGGAGAAAGATATAATCGCTGTAAAACAATGTTTACCGGAATTGTCGCAGAACAAATAACGATTCTTCAAATCGAGTCGACCTCCACTGGGCTCACGGTAGCCTTGAGTTTGCCCCAGTGGGGGAAACTGGCCGTTGGGGAAAGCGTTTTACTGCACGGTATCTGTTCAACCGTCACTTCGATTACAGATGCTAAATTTACCGTTGATTACATTCCTGAAACAGTACGTGTGACTACCGTAGGGCAATGGCAAGTAGGACAAACAGTGCACGCGGAACCATCGGTCACACCCACGACTAAACTATCGGGGAGTTTTGTGTTTGGGCATGTGGACGTTGCCTTACCAGTCGCCGGATCTCATCCGCTCACGTTCTCCATTCCCGAGGCCTATCGCGCGTATGTGTTTGATAAAGGCAGTATTACAGTGAATGGTGTGAATCTGACAGTGGCAAGTTGCGTTGCCGATTTGATGACTATTCACCTCATTCCGGAAACCAGATCACGAACCAGTTTAGGTAATCTCCGGGTGGGTGATCACGTGAACATCGAGTTTGACTATCTCGCTAAGGCTGTGGCGGCAACGTTGGCCGCGCGTCGGCTTTAGTTTGGGCTATTGGTAGATCAAAGAAAAAGGTAGTTCCGACGCCTGCTTGTGATTCAAACCACACCTTGCCATCGTGCTTGGTCATGATATCTTTCACTAAAAATAAGCCCAGACCACTGCCTTCGGTCACCATTTTTAAAATATTTGGTCCACGGAAAAATTTCGTAAATACCTCGCTTTGTGATTTGGTCGGAATACCCACCCCATGATCTTTCACATAGCCATGGATGTTACTGCCGTGTTTAGTGATGTGTATTTCGACAACCCCATTCGGTTGAGAGTACTTAATGGCATTATCAATCAGATTATTGATCACTATATTCATTTTTTCTACATCTACTTCAGCCAAAATCTCGCCCGCTGGTTCATAGGTAAAGTGTACCGTAATGGTTAACTCTTTCGCTAAATTAGCCAATTGATGAATTTGTTCTTTGATTAATGCCACCATATCGGTGACCGCAAACTTATAATTAAATTTCTGTTCTTCAATTTTGGTCACATCCAACAAATCGTTAATGAGATTAATCATTCGATTAATGTTTTCTAAGGCATTACCGAGATGATGTTTCTGTTCCTTATTTAAATCGCCCATATCTCCATCAAACAACATTTGCGATACCCAGCGAATACCCGCCATGGGCGTGCGCAGCTGATGCGCCGCGATCGATAAAAACTCCGATTTTTGCCGATCCAATTCCTTGGTTTTGGTTAATTCTTCTTTTAAGGCAGCTTGGCTAGCTTGAATGTTCGCTGCCATGGTGTTAAACGTTTTGGCGAACAAACCCAATTCATCGTTACGATGAATGGTGACTTTATGAAACTGACCTTTACCAAAATCCTGTGCAGCCTGCGTCAAACTACGAATCGGTTTAGTGATGTTCGTAGAAATAAAAGCCGCCACAAAGACAATAATCAATACAACGAGAGCCGATACCCCAACCAGATACAATTGGATAGTTTGTACGGTACTGGTGATTGTCGTATTGGCTTGATCAATTTGTGAGCTGATCTGATGAGTGATCTCCGTTTCCACGAAACTATTAAAATCGACTCGGGCGGCATTCAGAGTGGCTAGTTTTTCTCGCACCGCCGCCTGATCTGGACTTTGCTCATACAAGGTCACTAATTCATCGGCCTGGTTGTAGACAGCCAGTAATTTTTCATTGAATTGTTGAGTAAATTCAAAATCGGTATTGGTTTGAGACAGTTGAAATAACTCATATTCGGTGCGAATGGCTTCAGTAAATTGATCTTGATACACTGTCTTACTGGTTGTATTTCCCGTAGCGATGTAATCATACACGGCCAGCAAGGCAACGTGGACGTCGTCTTTCAGTTCCGACGTCAGCACGACACTGGGAAAGGCATACTGTTGGACAGTCGCAAAGCTATCTTGAAAATCGAGTACGGTAGTGAACGTAAATGCCCATGAATTCATCACCAAGATGATCATGAGCACGAAGATAAAGAAGATTTTTTGCGTGACTTTAAAATACCGAAACATCAGCTGCAGTATACCGTAAAATGTCCGAAGATGCTATACTGGGCTTATGTTTGAGCATGTCCCAGCAGCACCGGTCACACCGCCGACCCCACCACCGCTCACGCCACCCCAGTC
>CAYZUI010000082.1:0-2383 GCA_964481945.1 uncultured Gammaproteobacteria bacterium | reverse complement strand
TTGATCCGCCGTATAGGAATGAACAGTGGTCATCATGGCTTTTTCTACACCAAAGGTATCCATCATCACCTTCATCACTGGACCAATACAATTGGTGGTGCAGGAGGCATTTGACGAGATGGTATCTTTACCGATATCGGCTTGATTGACGGACATCACAAAAGTACCGATATCTTTATCTTTGGCCGGAGCCGACAAAATGACATGCTTGGCACCAGCGGTTAAATGCTGACTAGCCAGCTGGCGGGTTAAAAACACCCCGGTACATTCCAACACAATGTCAGCCTGCACTTCTTTCCAAGGAATTTTGGTCGGATCTTTTTCGGAAAAGCGCCGATATTTTTTACCATCGACTATTAAATAATCCTCTCCTTCAGTGGTAATTGATTTATGATATTGACCGTAGACGCTATCATATTTTAGTAAATGAGCCGCCATGGCCAGGCTGCCCAGGCCATTGAAAGCGACGACCTCTAACTCTGGTCGCTCGATGGCAATCCGGAAAGCGGCGGCACCAATGCGGCCGAATCCATTAATGGCAATGCGTGTTTTCATACCCGCCTAGGGTAGCATTACCAGCGGTAATGGTCAAACGCCCATTGGGCTAATTCGGCTGTGGCTTCGAACCGACTAGTTTCATCCGGGGCACCCAACACTACAATAATAATCTGATTCCCGTCAGCATCTTTAGCCAAAGCCACTAAACAGTTTCCAGCCTCATAGGTAAAGCCGGTTTTTCCGGCATAGACATAGGGATCGCCGTTTTTTACCAGTCGATTCGTTGTTTTTACAATCATCTCCCGATCACCGGTCATCATGCGATGCTCGACTTGAGTCAGTGGTTCCAACAATAACGGATGAGCCGAGATGGTACGCAGCAAGACGGCTAAATCGCTGGCCGTAGAGATATTATTGGCGTTTAAGCCAGTCGGCTCCACATACTGGGTTTGCGTTAAACCCAGCTGATCGGCTTTGGCATTCATAGCGACCACAAAATTAGTTTCAGACAAATTCGTACTGTGTGCCAGGGCGGCGGCAGCACTATTCACTGAACCAACCAAGGCAGATTTTAATAAATCTCGTTTGGTAAACGTGTCCCCTACTCCGGCCGAGAAAATTACACCGCCTAAAGCCACTTCAGACCACTGCAACGTATAGGTTTCATCCCAATTCGTGATCAGATCTTCGGCCACCACCGCCGTCATCAATTTAGTGATACTGGCTATCGGCAACACTGTATCCGGCTCTTTTTGCCAAAGCACGGCACCAGAAGCTTGATCAATGACGAGAGCAGATTGAGCTTGGACCACTGGTCCGGTGTCGTCATCAACTTTCTCCGGCATCGTCCGTAGTATTGGACGAGGCAACAAACCAACATTCACCGGTTCAGCCAAGTGGTGAGTGGGAACGAAATAGAGTTGTTGGGTAAGCGCCTGTGGTAAGCTGATTCCATAGACAGCGGCAAACAAGCCAAGGTAAAACAGCAGATTATTGAGCATCCGTCTGACTATTAAAAAAATCGCCGGGGTTCTCCAATAAGGCTAAACGCTCACCAATTTGAATATCACGGTGCAACCGTTCGTAATCGGGTAAATCGGCCACGCTTTGTACTCCCAGCAACTGCAGATATTCTGGCGTAATATCGTAAATCTCAACCGCTTTAGTTTTATCCCTGGTTTCCGTAATCAGTCCGCGAATCAGCAGATTGCGCAAAATTAGACTGCAGTTCACGCCACGGATAGCTTCTAATTCAGCTTTGGTGATGGGGCTGCGGTAGGCAATAATGGCCAGCGCTTCTAGCGACGGTTTGGTTAACTCGCCGCTGCGCTCATCTTTGACGACTTGACTGACAATATCGTGCATCACCGGAGCGGTGGTCAACTGTGCTTCAGTGGCCGTCAGACTGACCTGGATGCCACAATCCTCCGCGCTTTTCGCATACTGCTGTAAAGCGGTAGTCACAGCTTCTGACGTACTGTTCGTCCATTTCGCCAATTTTACAATACTGACTGGCTTAGCCAGGACAAATAAGATGGCTTCAAGTTGCTGAATTATTTGCATACAATGAGTATATCACTATAACTGTGTTTTTGCTCGACCGTAATAGTATCTTGTTTCACCAATTCCAGAATAGCGAGAAACGTTAGGACGATGGTAATCCGATCAGCGGTGTCATGAATCAAATCAGAAAATTGCACCCGCTGATGTTGTTTCAACAAAGTGAGCAGCGTGGCGATTTTTTCTTTGAGGCTAGCCGCTTTGCGAATAGCGGCCTGCGGAATGCGAATGATCGTTTCTAACTGGGCGACCACTCCTTCATATAATTCTTGCAAATGGTGTGCGGCAATGGTGCGGGGTGGATGGAACTCAACCACTTCCAAGC
>CAYZUI010000081.1:0-8527 GCA_964481945.1 uncultured Gammaproteobacteria bacterium | reverse complement strand
TTGGCTGATGAGAATACGATATTGTTTTTGCCGTATCATCTGGATCAAGACGTAGAGCAGTAACAATCCAAGCGGAGCATTGCTTAGTTTTATCGTTGTGGCCAGAAGGACACTGCCCGTTAGGATGGCGACAAGCCATTGATCATTATTGGTACGATCTCTTTCCACATATTGCACAAACACAACCACACTGACGAGTAACCACAAAGCAGCCGGCATGTCGGTTGAGGCGGTGGTGATTTGAGTAGGATGTATATAAAACACCGCCAAAATTGCCAGTACTATCAGACTAGTTACACTCATGGCTGAACTGATCGACTGGCGGTTTTTGCCAAAAGCACTATAAGCGAAAAAGAGGACACACCAAAACACCAACCAACCGTTAATACCATGGATCAGTGAATCAAAGACAGCTGTAATGACAAACAAACTGGAATTAAAACCTAACTGGGGATGAAAGTTAGCCAGGCCTGGTACCACTTTCAATTCTTGAATCCATTGAACGGCTTGGGCATGATAGAGCTGGGTATCATATGGGAAATAAATCTCCGGTAATGAAGCAAACAGTGCCAAACCAGCCGCGAATCCGCTGATGATCAACCAATATATCTTTGGTAACGCTTTTAACTCTTGCAAAATTTGATTAAGGTGCTGTTTCACAAAGCGATGATCACCGATCAGATACACTATAACCGCCACCAAGACGCCACCGTGCACATAGGCATTGATCGGCAGGAACAATGACAGTAGCATCGTCAGCATCGTTAGTTGAACTATCCCAAGCAGTGGCAACAGCACGAACGGAATAGATTGAACCTGTTTAAAATAATAGTGCAGCAGGTGTTTAGTGGCCAACCCAAAACTGGTACAGAGCAACGTAATGTAGAACCAACTGGCTAATGTCCACAGCATAAGATTATTTGGTCGCCAGAATAAAATTATTCATACACAATTGAAAATAGCGATGGATGACGGTTGTAAAACCAGCCTGCTGTAAATAGTCACGTAACAGTGTTCGATTAAAATACATTTTATGATCCCGAATTTCTGGTTCACTCACAATATGCAGGCGGTAGGCCAAGAATTCTAAGATAGGCTTGGCATAGGTGCTGGGCGTGGTGAGAATCAATTGACCGCCCGGTTTTAAAATCCGGTGGGCTTCTTTGAGTAAGGCCAATGGTTGGGATAAATGTTCTAAATTAGCCATTGACACTGCCACATCGAAATGGTCTGACGGTAATGGTAATGGAGTATTCAAATCATGCTCGAGAGATGTAATGTTTGGATCGTGACTGGGTTGGACGGATAGATCCACGGCAACGGCGGACTGAAGGCGTTCAGTAATACTGCGCACTAAATAATAATCGTAGCCACACCCTAAATCAACCACTGTGCTGCCAGCCGGAATATGCCGAACAATTTTTTTTAAACGCAAGGTACGCAGCGTACGCTCAAGCAGTGGCTCTTCATTTTGAAAATGAGCGTGTTGTCGGTCTATGCTCACTTAATTGAACAGGTTAAACTTAATAATACACCAAATGGCTTCAATACCATCCTTCCAACCAATTTTTTTACCTTCGGCATATCCGCGTCCGCTGTATGAAATGCCAACTTCATAGATGCGCATATTTTTTCGTTTGGCTAATTTGGCGACGCGAGCAGTAAATTCTGGTTCGAACCCAAATCGTTGTGAAGTCAATTGTGGCAGGATGGCATCTAACACCGGTTTGGTAAAGACCTTATAACACGTTTCCATGTCCGATAAGTTCAAGTTCGTCATCATGTTCGAAAACTTTGTTAAAAATGCATTCCCAATGGAATGCCAATAGAACAGAATGCGGTGAGGTTTGCCGCTCAAAAAACGTGAGCCGTACACTATATCAGCATGGTTGTCGAGAATAGGGCGTAACAGTTCAACGTATTCGCTGGGTGAATATTCCAGATCCGCATCTTGAATAATGATCACATCACCTGTGGCCCGGGCAAATCCAGTACGCAGGGCGGCTCCTTTCCCTTTATTTTTATCATGATAAAGCACGGTATGACGTTGGGCGAAACTGGCGAGAATGTCGCGCGTACCATCGGTTGAATAATCGTCAACGATAATCAACTGTTTTTGTAAATCACCCACTTGAGCCTGTTCAACGGCGGCAATTAACTCACTGATTGTAGCCGATTCATTGTAGACTGGTATAATAATAGACAGCGTTCGCCAAAGATGTGACATAGGCTAGACAAATACTCGTTTTGCATTATTAAAATAGTTCCAGAACATGGCAATAATTGACGACAAGACGCGAGAAAAAATATACCATATTCCAAAGGTTTGCGTAAAGATGTAGAGTAATCCGTTATTAATGATGATACCCCCTAGAATGATCAGAAAATATTTGAAGTACTGGTGGTAATAATCAGTGTTATTGTTTTGAAACGTAAAGGTTTTATGCAAGATAAAACTGACAATCGAAACAATTGAGAATGACATGATGCCAGAATACAGATACCAAATTCCAAGTATGCTCGTAAAAAAATACAGCAACGCTAGATCAATGATGCCCGATAGCCCGCCGATGAGAATAAATCGTAAGAATCGTTTCATTAAGCCGCTTTACCTTTAAAATAGTCTCGCCAATAATTGTAGGTTTGTAAATCGTTGGGTGTACCCCAGCAGATATACTGATCGATTTCAAAAACGGTCACAGGCAAACCCATGGCTACAGCATTATTCATACACTCATCAACATAAAATTCGTTATTCACTCGAGTATTTTTTTGAATCATGTCCTCGGCAGCGGCAATAAAATCTTGGCCGCGGCGGAACCAAAACGCGCCCACAACGGCGTGATCATGTATCGGGTCGGCACTAATAGGTACTTTCACAGAAACGCGTTCCACTTTATTCTGATCATCTACTTTTACCCAACCATACGCTTTTGGATTACGTTCAACAGTGATATTATTTCGAAACGTAAAGACAACTGCAGCAACTGATGCATCAGCAGTGATGGCTTTCCAGCGTTTTGGATCATACAACATACCATTATCACACGCTCCAATTAATAATGGTTCATCTGGTTGAATCAGGTCTTTGGCCAGTAAACAAGTAGCTGCTTGGCCTTCCGTTAAATGTTCGACCAATACAATCTGGCAACCTGGATAGTACTGTTCTAACGTTTGACGTAGCGGGTAATGATTTAAGTGTTCACTGCGGCATAAAAAAATATAATGATCCGCTTTTGGCAAATGCCGCACTGCTTGTACAATCATCGGTAGCCCATCTACTGGGATTAGTGGTTTCGGATCGGTGTAACCGGATTGAGAAAACCGAGCGCCAGCCCCAGCTAGAGGAATTAAGATAGTCATATTTTAGTTTTAAAGTAATCTAACCAATAGACAAATTCTTGTAAATCTTCCGGCGTACCCCATTGGCAGAATTTTTCCACTTCAAAAATTTTCACCGATAATTGATCGCGTACTAACAAATTGTAGACCAGGCTGACGTAGTATTCACCATTAAGATTGCTATTCTCATCCACCAATTGTTGAAAATATTTTTTGACTAATCGACCAGATTGAAAATAATATGTACCGTCTGATTGATATGATTCCATTTTGTTTTCCGTCCAAGAGTATTTCTCTCGAATCTCGAGCAAGTTTTTCGCGGTATCAGTTTTACATGAGGCATACAGATTAGACCCAAGCAAATGCGGATGAAAGCCAATATAGCATGGAATCGCACCGGCGCAGGCAGTCGTTTCGATCATTTGTTTAAAAGCCAGATAATCCCACAGGGCAAAAAAATCACAATAATTCACGATGATTGGTTCATGATTTTGGATATATTCTTGGGCAGACAGCACGGCCCACACTGGACCTTTTTTGGAATAGTCTACTCCGACAATTTTTCCTGTGGGCATAATGCGTTCTAATTCCGCTCGGAGAGCTGTCTGTTTTAAATGATCATTGTTACAGATGAATAAAAAATTGGTTTCTCCAGGAAACAACTGCACGACATATTCAATCATCGGTTTTCCGTCTATGGGAATAAGTGGTTTGATAGCGGTATATCCGGCCCGGCTGAAACGGCTACCCAGGCCGGTCATTGGAATGACAACTTGCATAGTTATTGGATGTGTTGTCGATATTGTTCCTCTTCCATATTCTGCAAAGCGGTTATGTCAGCTTGAGTTAATGGTTGTGCTTGACCACCTAACGTGATAATCATTTCTTCGATATAGCTATTCGCTGCCATCACATCACGATTGTCAGTCAAGATAGCGGCATCTGGAAAGTAGACACGTGTTGTTTGATGGGTCACCTGATTTGGATCAAATAGCTGAGGCAGCAGGCGTGCAAAACGTTGATGGACAGTGAGTGTGAGTTGTAGGACGGCGTCTGCCGTTTTGCCTGTTACCAACAGACCGTGGTTACGCAATATAATTACGGAGGGCTGCGGTTGTAATTGTGTGATGGCTTCGGCTAATTGTTTGCCCGGTTGGATGTAAGGTAAGGCAGTGTACTCTGCCAAAGAGGCAGGGTCACCGAACAGACAACCAAATACATTGAGATACACCGAATGGGTATGACAGACCCAAGGCGCTGTTAAAGCCAAATGCATTGGCCATTCCATGGATGGGCGCTGCACCGCGCTGCTATCATCCAGGGCTACCCAACCGCGTTCGGCAGACATATCTTTAAGCGGAGTGCCAGAGGCTTTGATATATAACTGCCCATTGGCTTTGACAGAAATATTACCGCCTCCACCTTGTACGAGTGAATCATCTGCTCCGATAATGTGTGACAACTGAATCAACTGCTCTAGCGCTTCTATCATAGTTGCGATTTTTGTTGCTCACTATAACAATAGAGGATAAATAATTGGAGAAGACCATAATAGTCAGCGTGCCAAACCGGGCGGTAATCGGTCAGTTCTTCTAAATTTGGAATGATACTATACGCAGCAGCCTGGATGACTTGAGCAGAAATTTTTCCCTTACATTGTAGAGTTTGATGATGTAAATCATCGTCATACCAATGTTCTATGGCAAGCTGATCGCCAGCCGCGAGCGCTTCCAGCAGCGGATCAATATGTATGGAATTATCACTCACAATCCGTAAACCTAAGTGAGGTTCTTTATCGTCTTGTACTGGTTCAGTCAGAAACAGATTGACAATGATATCGGCAAAGTTTCGTTGTGGTTTGATATACTTCTCGCCATCTTCTTGCCGTTCAGCCATTTGTTTCAGGACATCGTCTTTGGAGCGTCCACGTTCGGCATGATCACGAACGAGTTTCCAATGACGACGTAGCGCTTCATCTGGTTCAACATAAATTTTTAGATCAAACATGGTGCGCATCTTACTTAAATAGAAAGGGTGTAAACCAACATAAATCATCACTTTGTTTGGTTCGATACTGTGCGTCAATTGAAATCGACCAGTATGATGATCATACGATTGACGTTGCACGGCCTGCCCTCGGGTCAAATCGGTAGCGTGTTGTAATTCTTGATATAATTTGTTGCTTTTTGGATTAAGATGCGTTTGTTTGGTCCAATGACTATCTTGTCGTTCCCACTTGTGCGCATCGTCTCCCTCCATCACCATGGCCTGGCGGGGATTAAAGAGATTGCGTAGCACCTGCGCTAGAGTATTTTTACCGGCACCGGAATCTCCGCCAATGCCGATGACCAACGGTCGATCATGTACTTTATATTCCAAGTTACTGCGCACTCCCATTCGATAAATCCACACTGCGTTCATCACCACTGCCGCAATCAACACGGTAAAAATAATGTTTACCAGACTGGAATCAGCTACACCAAAGGTAGTTAAACCCACATACAATAGGTAAGCCGCCGTCAAACACCAGAAACTTAATTTTGGAATTTCCTGATATTTCACAAAAAAATAGACAAAGAAAGGAACGGACCAAAAATACCAACCCGGCATCGGGGGAACAAACAGAATAAAGACAGTAAAGACTAAACCTAAAATCAACATGAAGGCATCTTTGTTGAGTTTTTTATAGGGCAAGAAATTTAAAAAAAGAATCACCAAGGCGGCTGGTGCCAGCAGGAGTTTGAGGTTGTCATGCAGATAGGGCAGATGCACTAAAAAAGCTTTACCACTCTCACTGGTACCAAAGACCATGGCTTGAAAGCCTTCGGTCCAGAGATATGGTGTCATAGACATCACCGCGACAATCAACGGGACAATCGACCATGCCAACGCTTTATACCAAGGATAACGATTGACCAGCCAATACATGGCGTAAAATGGAACCACTACCAGTAAGTGTGTTTTTGTTGCAATCCCAAGCCCCAACACCATGGCTGCCCAGTGCGGCTTTTTGTTAAACAGAAAGATCAACGATACAAATACCATGGCCGTTGGCAGCACATCGAGCTGACCATGGATATAAGTGATAAAAAATAAGATCGGTGATGCCCAGTACAACCATAATACGGCGCGCTCTTTGGTTTGCAGCCACTTGCACAGAATAATATATAGCACTAGATCAGCCGCCAGTAGCGGTATCCGTAGGGTGAGTAATTCGCCTAACGGCCAGAAGAGCAATCGGCCCAGTGTCAGTAGCGCCAACATGATTGGAGGATAGGGGAAAGCATCCAACTGCTGTTGCTGCATAAAAAAGGTATACGGGTTGGCAAAACCGGACGTCACAAAATATTCAACGAACGGAATAAAACCCTTCGCTAAATAATCTGACGCAAACCAACTGCCAGCCAACAGTTTAGCAATTAGAATAACAACGAACCAAGGATTCCAAAATATTTTTTTCCACTCAATTTGTTGCAGGAGCTTCATGTTTGAACACAATGAATTTTAGGCCGATAAAGTTTGTCGTGGTTGATAAACCAATAGCCATGATGTTACTAAACCAAGCTGGCAAACCGACCCAGTCAACCAGGATCTGTAACAGCAATAAACTTAAGATCAACGAAGTCACATTGACGCCAATGTATAAGCCCAGCTCATTGTGTAGTTTAGTCATCGCCTTATGCGTTGAGAAGGTCCAATTTCTGTTCAACACATAGCCCACGCCAAGGCCAGTCATATACCCAACCATACTGGCTACAATATAGTGTATATGCAAGCCATAGGCCATCGCAAAAAACACGCCGTAGTTGACTGCCGTACTCACGGAACCAGTAAGCAGAAATCGACTTAATTGGTACTTCCAACCGGTCATAATGATCTGGTTGATTATCGTATTTTATGTGGTTTTTGTAAAGTTGACGGTTCTATCAGCCTATGTTACCCTACTGAAACTAATTAAGTTATCCCCCTCTTTATATCCATAGTCTGTTCCCGCGCATACGGGATGCAGCAGGCTGGGTGGGATACACAACTGAACGTTATGAATCCACACTATGAATTAATGTATGTTTTGCCTGGCTCGTTAGAGTTGGAGCAAGTGCCAGCGGCCAAAGCGCATGTTGCTGCCTTTTTAAATGGAGTGTCCGCTACAGTCACCAGCGAGTTCGATATGGAACGGCGGCGTTTAGCCTACAAAATTGGTCAAGAATCGTACGGTTATTACCACATTGTGCAATTTGATGCTCCAGCCACCGCCGTACGAGAACTCGACACCAAGTTACGGCTTGATAACGAAGTGTTGCGCTATATCTTAGTGAAAGCTCGGCCACTGACGGCGGAACAATTAAAAGTGATGGTGACTGGTGAAAAATATGCCCGTCTGCGTCCACAGAAAGCACCGGTTGAGGTAGCGGTAAAACCAGCGGAAAAAATGAGTTCCACGGCACTGACGGAAGCCGAATTAGCCTTCGCCAATGCTGCCGGCAAACGACCAGTGGAAGCCGATGCGGAAGATAAGAAAGTATCCATCGAGGAGCTGGACAAAAAATTGGATGCTATCCTGGAAGATACTGATCTATCATCGAAGCTATAGAATCTTAACCATTTATGTAAAGACGCATCGCTATGCGTCTCAACCAATAAATCTATGGATCTCAACAAAGTAATGCTCATCGGTCGCGTCACTAAGGATCCCGATGTGCGCACACTACAAACAGGCCAAGCGGTTGCCTCCTTTTCTATCGCCACTAATCGACAATGGAAAGATGCCCAAGGTCAGAAACAAGAGAAAGCTGAATTTCACAATATCGTGGCTTGGCGCAAGCTTGCCGAAATTATTCAGCAGTATGTCAAAAAAGGCATGCGTCTGTATGTCGAAGGCAGAATGGAAACGCGGTCATGGGAAGATCCTCAAGGTCAGAAGAAATATCGCACAGAAATTGTGCTCGATAACATGATTATGCTGGATGCCAAAGGTGCTAGTAAACCAGCCGTCAGTTCAGTTGTGGCTGGTGATGCACCGGCTCCAACGGTCGCGCCGGATGAAGAAATCCGCATTGAAGATATTCCCTTTTAAACGATCATGAAATATATGCTGCCAAACAAACACACCAACAAACGCAACCGCTTTCATGTCAAAGCCCTCGAGTCGTTGAATTATGAAGAAATCGATTACAAGAATGTCGAG
>CAYZUI010000080.1:0-10722 GCA_964481945.1 uncultured Gammaproteobacteria bacterium | reverse complement strand
ATGTGATGCGGTGATTGTGACGGATGAAGATCCCTATGATGATGATCCAAGGCAGATTATGCAACAGGTGGCGCAAGGCGTTGCAGCCGGCGGTAAAATTCTCAATCAAGATTTTTGGATTATCCCCGATCGGCGTCAAGCCATCATGACTGCGTTTCGTATGGCCAAACCAGGCGATGTGGTGTTTCTGACGTGCAAAGGGGCTGATCAAAAAATCTGCCGGGCGCATGGCAAAAAAGAGCTGTGGGATGATCGGGTGGTGGCGAAAGAGGAGTTGGCGAAATTGACATAAGTTTGATTATCCTGTACAATTATGTACAGGATATATGAACAAAAACGCGATATTATTAAAAGAGAATCGTAAGGTTTTTCACACCCAGGATTTACGCATGTTATGGGACACGCCTAGTAACAATACTTTATATACCACCGTAAAACGTTACATCGATCGAGGTGTATTTTATCCGATAATGAAAGGCATGTATGCTACGGTACCAGCGCACCAACTAGACCCATGGTTGTTGGGTGTGGCCGCATTACATGGTTTTGGTTACATTAGTTGTGAGTCAATTTTGGCACAACATGGTTTAGTCAATCAGATTCCACAAGCCATTACACTTGTCAGCAGACTGACGCGTCATTTTGACATTACTGGTCACCACTACTCTGTTCGTCAGTTGCAGGATATTTATTTGTTTAATCCTCTTGGTGTTTCTGTGGTTAACGATGTTCGGCAAGCTAGTCTGGAGCGTGCCATCGCAGATCAACTCTATTTTCAACCCTACATGCATTTTGATGCGGTCGTCAATTGGGATCATATTCGTGAAATTCAAAAAATCATTGGTTATCCTATCACTACCCGGGTATGATCATTCCTCGACCACAAGATGCGATTCATAAAGCCTGGCTGTATCGCCTGCTCACGACGATTGCAGATGACCCAGACTTAATAAGTAAAATTTATTTTAAGGGCGGCACTTGCGCCGCTATGCTTGGGTATTTGGATCGGTTCTCGGTTGATTTAGATTTTGCCGCTGGTCCACTGACACAAAAAAGTATCATGATTATCCGTGAAAAATTTGTACAGCATTTTATGGAGTTAGGATTGACTGTTAAACAATTTAGTAAAGTTGGCATTCAATATATTTGTCGTTACCCATCTAATCAGCAGCAACGCAGCACAATTAAAGTTGAGGTCCAATTTCCAGCACCACCCCAGAATCGGTACCAAGCCACCTATTTTGGAGAGATTGATCGTACTCTACCAGCCGAAACTATTGAAACCATGTTTGCCAATAAACTGCTCGCAGTATTTGGTCGTTGGGAAAAACACAAAACCATCGCTGGCCGCGATATCTACGACATCCATTATTTTTTCTTACAGGGGTATCGTTATGATCCAGCCATTATTCAAGAACGAAGAGGTACAACCGTTCCCACTTTTTTTCAAGAGCTGATTGATTTTATTGATCAGCGAATCTCACAAACGCAGCTGCAACAAGATTTAAATGTGTTGCTACCCTATGATAAATTCAAAAAATTGTATCCAACTTTAAAGCAAGAAACAGTCATGCTCTTACGTGATGAGTTAGCGCGTTTACAAAATTAACCAATGGACACAATCTTGTCCGGGTGATTAGGTTAGTGGTTTGTACGCCACATCTGGCGAGAAGCTTTTTATTTCCAGTCCCGGGTACGACGCACAGCTATCGGTTCATCATTATTCACAGCACAGCCCATCATTGCCGCAAATAAAGGAATCAGGTATCTTTTCATAATCTTACGGCTGCGCATTGTACACCTCACAGGATGACTCAACCAAAGGTATCCCATCGTTCAATGTCAGGGTGCGACCAGCGTTGGTCTGTTGCTCGACCACAGTGAATGTACGAACAACACCAAATTGTGAAAACTGCGCTGTATGTTTTGTGGTCGTGTCTGGCGTAAGGGTCAACGCAACCGAACCGTCCTCCGCGCGGGTTGTGGCATAGGTGCCACGTTCAAACAACGGATTAGCCAGGGTACGACCGACAATCGAATACTTTCCTCTCGACCAAAATAGGTAGGCAATATCCACCGTCGTATTCGAGGTATTTATTTCCTGCCCATCCCAGCAGCCAAACACCACCTTATCTGTTTCGGAAAGGTGTGTGATGGTGTACACAAAACCTAAGCCAATCATCACCAAAATGACACCAATAACGACCGCAGCAATGATGTTTTCGTTAGAGAAGAGTGAATTCATAGCGTGTGTAGTTTAATCCATTTGCACAATCTTGTCTGGATGATAAATTGGTGGCTTACCGTAGACGGCAATACCAAAATGGTCGTAGCGAGTTTTGCCGGCATCTACATCATGCCAGCGTTTGTCTAACTCTTGATAGGTGAGGGCAGTACGATACAGTGAGGCTGGATCAGCGAACATAATACGGCGCGCATCATAGCCAATTGCCACAGCATAATGACCATCCGACCAATCTGTCTGCCAGTTGATGCGTTTTTTTGTTGTCCAGGCTTGCAGCAAGATGATCACGGGAATTTTTCGATCAATAAAACGTTTCACATCAGGCACCGTCATGTGTCCGGCGGTCAGACGCAATGTATGCCGCCGCAAAACCCGTTGCATGCCCGTTATTGTTGTACCACATTTTGGTGTCGTACCAGCGAGACTGCGCAGTTTGTCTTCCCGCACATCCTTACCATAATACGCTAACACCATTTGCACAGCAGCCGCACCGCAACTCCATGGGGTTGATTGCCGCAAGGCTGGGAAGGGGAGAAGGTGTTTGATTCGTAACATAGCTTAGTTTAAAAGGAGTATAACATAATCTTAAGGAGATTATCTCTAGGTATCACCTGTGGATAACCCCTGCCGGGGGCCCTTGACGGGGGTAGGAAACCATTGTATGGTACGGCCTGATTTCTTCGACCCGAACTTGTGTTGCACAAAGAATCAAACATTTAATTTTTCACTCCCAACAATCACAGTGATCGAGTCAAGAGTGATGCAGCCAAGTTACAATTAGCTAATTCCCATCACACTAGTGCGGCCCACTAGTGCGGTATTTTTTATCTGCGCCTTATGTCCAAATCCAGCGATATTCCATCCCATCGTAAAACCTTCGCGCCCATCCACGACGCGACGAACATGCCTAACCTAATCGAGGTGCAACGCACTTCCTACAGTTGGTTTCTAGCCGATGGCTTGAAAGAGTTATTTGAAGAAATTTCTCCCATTGGAGATTTTACTGGACGCGATTTGGAATTGTACTTTGACGAATACTATTTAGATGAACCGCGCTTCGATGAAAAAACCGCCAAGGCCAAGAATGTCACCTTTGAAGCAGCCCTGCGGGTGATGACACGTTTAGTCAACAAGCGCACCAAGGAAATTAAAGAACAGGAAGTCTATTTGGGCGACTTCCCGTTAATGACTGACCGCGGCACCTTCATTGTCAATGGCATTGAACGGGTCGTTGTCTCGCAACTGATTCGGTCGGCTGGTGTCTTTTTCACTTCTGAAAATTTCCGCGGCCGGAATTACTATGGCGCCAAAATTATTCCGAACCGCGGCGCCTGGCTAGAATTTGAGACGGATGCCAACAACGTAATTTACGTCAAAATCGATCGCAAACGGAAAGTGGCCGTGACCTCATTATTACGCGCCTACGGCTATTCCACGAATGCTGACATTATTCCATTGTTTCAAGATGTAGATACAGATCCCGAAAATAAATATATCGAAGCTACGTTAGCCAAAGATATTGCCAAATCAGAAGGCGAAGGCTTGAAAGAAGTGTATAAACGTATTCGCCCGGGCGATTTAGCCACGGTCGATAACGCTCGCGGTTTGATTCACGCCATGTTCTTCAACTTCAACCGCTACGATTTTGGTCGCGTCGGCCGCTATAAAATCAACAAACGCTTCCAATTTGATCAAGAGATCACTCCTAAAACTCGGGTATTGATGCGGGAAGATGTTATTGCGGTGATTCGAGAAATTATCAAGATGAACAATAATCAGATGGAAGCGGACGATATTGATCATTTGGGGAATCGCCGGGTGCGGGCCGTGGGTGAATTAGTGCAAAATAAATTCCGCATTGGTTTGGCTCGGATGGAGCGCATCGTCAAGGATCGCATGAGCACCAAAGATATTTCTACCTTAACGCCTGGTCAGTTGATCAATGCTCGTCCAGTGATTGGTTCCATTCGCGAGTTTTTCATGAGTTCACAATTATCACAGTTCATGGATCAAACTAATCCCTTAGCAGAACTGGAACATAAGCGTCGCTTATCGGCCATGGGTCCTGGTGGGTTATCCCGGGAGCGAGCCGGTTTCGAGGTGCGCGACGTGCATCGTACCCATTATGGTCGCATTTGTCCGATTGCCACACCAGAAGGTCCGAATATCGGTTTGGTTGGTCATTTGGCCTCCTATGCTCGCGTCAATGCCTACGGTTTTATTGAAACGCCGTATCGCAAGGTAGAAAAAGATCCCAAGAATAAGAAGGCTCGGGTTTCCGAAGAAGTAGTGTATCTAGACGCTTTTGAAGAAGAACGCTCTGTCACCACAGCGGCTACGACAGAATTGGATGACACCGGTTATTTTGTGAAAGAGAAAAGTGAAGTGCGTAAATACGGCAAGCCGGACATTGATTATGTCTGGAACATTGATTACGTTGACGTTTCGCCCAAACAAATTATTTCCGTAGCCACAGCCATGATTCCCTTTGTGGAACACAACGACGCGGTTCGTGCCTTGATGGGGACAAACATGCAGCGGCAAGCCGTGTCCCTGGTTCGTCCGGATGCTCCGATTATCGGTACCGGCATGGAATTCCGCGCGGCGGTGGATTCTGGCCAAGCCATTGTGGCGAAAGTGGCCGGAGAAGTGGAACATGTCAGCGCCCACAAAATTACGATCAAAACCAAACAGGGCGTGGATACGTATGAGCTAGGTAATTTCTTGCGCTCGAACGCTTCCACCTGTATGAATCAAAAGCCCATTGTTGAACCGGGCAAAAAAGTGAAAGCTGGCGATGTCATTGCCGATGGTGCCTCCACGGAAAATGGTGAGTTGGCACTTGGTCAAAATGTCTTGGTCGCCTATATGCCGTGGGAAGGCGGTAATTATGAAGATGCTATTTTAATCTCTGAACGGGTGGTGCAAGATGATAAATACACCTCGATTCACATTGAAGAATACACCTTAGATATCCGCGATACCAAACTGGGGCCGGAGATAGTCACCCGCGATATTCCCAATGTATCTGAAGAAAAACTGAAGGACCTTGATGAGAACGGCATTGTCCGGATTGGTGCTCAAGTAAAATCTGGTGACATCCTGGTCGGTAAAATTACGCCAAAAGGTGAAACGGAATTATCGGCTGAAGAAAAATTATTGCGTGCCATCTTCGGTGAGAAATCCAAAGATGTGAAAGATTCCTCGATGTATTTAGAGCATGGCGAACACGGTAAAGTAGTGGATGTGAAAATCTTCTCCAAGGAAAATGGCGACAAGTTGCCTTCCGGTGTGATTCGCACGATTCAAGTGTCGGTAGCGCAACTGCGCAAGATTCAAGTGGGTGATAAAATGGCCGGTCGGCATGGCAATAAAGGTGTCATTTCGCGTATCGTTCCGGTGGAAGATATGCCGTATATGGACGATGGCCGACCAGTGGATATTTTATTGAATCCACTCGGTATTGTGTCTCGGATGAACCTCGGTCAGGTGCTTGAAACTCATCTTGGGTTAGCCGCTTGGTCATTGGGCTATAAGGTTGCGGCCATGCCATTTCAAGGTGTTTCCGAAACGGATATCAAAGCCGAATTGAAGAAAGCCAATTATCCGGAAGATGGCAAGATCGTGTTGCATGATGGTCGCACTGGTGAGCGCTTCATGCATAAAGTCACCTGTGGGATTGCCTATATGTTGAAACTAAACCACATGGTGGATGATAAAATCCATCAACGGTCCATTGGGCCATACTCGTTGGTCACGCAACAGCCGTTAGGCGGTAAAGCCCAATTTGGTGGCCAGCGCTTTGGTGAAATGGAAGTGTGGGCATTAGAAGCCTATGGGGCCGCCCATATGTTGCAAGAAATTTTGACCATTAAATCGGATGATGTGCCGGGTCGGTCCAAAGCCTATGAAGCGGTCATTAAAGGCGAACCGATTCATAAGGTGAACGTACCAGAATCCTTCAACGTGTTAGTGCGTGAATTAAAAGGTTTGGGATTATCGGTCGAATTATTTTCGAAAGATGGCAAAGTCTTGGGCAGTGAGGTTGATACGACAGTAATCGTACCACCAGCTGCACCAGTCGTTGCGCCGGACGTTAAAGATGAGAATAAATAAGCACCACTATGAATGAATATCAAGTTACCCGTACCCACGATTTCGACGCCATCCGCGTAACCATTGCTTCACCGGAAGAAATTCACGAGTGGTCACATGGTGAAGTCACCCGTCCGGAAACCATCAATTATCGTACCCAGAAACCAGAAAAAGACGGCCTGTTCTGTGAGAAGATTTTTGGTCCATCCAAAGATTGGGAATGTTATTGCGGTAAGTACAAGAAGATCCGCTACAAAGGGATTGTCTGTGATAAATGCGGCGTGGAAGTGACGCGTTCCATCGTGCGTCGTGAACGCATGGGCCATATTGATTTGGCTGCACCGGTTTCACATATCTGGTTTTTACGAGGCGTGCCATCCAAAATTGGTTTGATTCTAGATTTATCGGTACAGTCCTTGGAAAAGGTGATTTATTTTGCCAACTTCATTATCAGCGATGTCAACGAAGATCTTAAGGTGCAAACCATTGCCCAAATTGATGTGGAGGCCGAACAGAAACACAAAGCCATCAAGGCCGAGAATAACCGCGTGATTGGTCAGATCAAACAACAACGGGATGAAGCCGTAGCTAAAGAAACTGCGCCTTCAAAGAAGCAAAAGCTCACCGACAAATATGAGTCTGAACTGATTAATGCCTCCATCATGCGGGATGAGAAGCTCAAAGATTTGGATGATGCCGTCGACATGGCCAAAAAAGAGCTGCGTGAGTTGAAACCGATGCAGATTATTTCTGAAACGAAGTATCAGGATTTATCCTTGAAGTATGGTCACCTGTTTGAAGCCAGCATCGGGGCCGAGGCCGTGCACGAGTTATTGAATCGCGTCAAATTAGATGGTTTGATTACTCAAATTGAAGAGGAAATGTTGACGGTATCTAAAAATCAGGCGCAACGCTTGATTCGTCGTCTCAAGCTGGCCAAGAACTTGAAGAAAAACGGCATCAAACCCAGCTCAATGATCATGTCGACCGTTCCGATCATTCCACCAGATTTACGCCCCATGGTACAACTGGATGGTGGCCGTTTTGCTGCTTCCGACTTGAACGATCTCTATCGTCGGGTGATTAACCGAAACAATCGGTTAAAGCGCTTAAAGGAATTGAATGCTCCAGAAGTAATTCAACGCAACGAAAAACGCATGCTGCAAGAAGCCGTGGATGCGTTGATTGATAACGGAGCGCGTCATGGTAAAACTGTGACAGCCGCCACTGGCCAAAAACGGATGTTGAAATCTCTGGCCGATATGTTGAAGGGGAAACAGGGCCGATTCCGGCAGAATTTGCTTGGGAAACGGGTCGATTACTCTGGTCGTTCCGTTATTGTGGTTGGTCCACACTTGAAATTGAATCAATGTGGTTTGCCCAAACGCATGGCCTTGGAACTGTTCCGTCCATTTGTCATCTCCAAACTGATTGAAGGTGAATTCGTTTACAACGTGCGTAGTGCTAATCGGTTTATTGAATCTGGCCGCGCGGAAGTGTGGGACATTCTGGAAGACATTACCCGCACGTCACATGTGTTATTGAATCGAGCGCCAACCTTGCATCGGTTAGGTATTCAAGCCTTTCAACCAGTACTGATCGAAGGTAAAGCTATCCAAATTCATCCGTTGGTCTGTACCGCTTTTAACGCCGACTTTGATGGCGATCAAATGGCTGTGCACGTGCCATTGACCACAGAAGCCAAAGCCGAAGCGGCGGAGTTAATGTTGTCATCCAAGAACTTGCTGAAACCGGCCACCGGTGAACCAGTCGTCACACCATCACAAGACATTGTATTGGGTTGCTATTTCATGACCTTACTGCGCGATACCACCCAAGGCAAGAAATTGTATTTTGCCTACTTCGATGAAGTGCTGTTAGCTTACCAAACTGGCCGGATTGAATTGCAAACTCGAGTGTGGTTGAAATACGAAGGTAAACTCATTGAGACTTCGGCTGGCCGGATTTTGTTCAATGAGTTGTTACCAAAGGAACTGGGCTTTGTGAATACCTTGGTTGATAAAAAAGAGCTCAAGACTATCATTGCTAAAGTGTTTTCACTTTTCGGCAATGAACGTACTGTTCAGTTAATTGACGATATCAAAGATCGCGCGATTGAATATGTCACGAAATCAGGAATGAGCTGGGGTATGGATGATACTCCTGTGCTCACCCAGAAGAAAGATATCATGGCCAAAGCTCAAACCCAAGTGGACGAAATATTGTCACAATATGAAATGGGCTTATTGACCGATGATGAACGGCGGGTACGCATTATTGAATTGTGGACGCGCGTCAAAAATGAGATTCAAGGGTATTGTCAAAATGCCTTAGATGAAAACAGTTCTGCCTTTGCCATGATTGATTCCGGTGCTCGTGGTTCATGGGGTCAGCTGACTCAAATGATGGGAATGAAAGGCTTAGTGATTAACTCATCCGGTGAAACCATCGAATTGCCGGTGAAGACATCGTTTAAAGAAGGCTTTGATGTATTGGAGTACTTTATTTCTACGCATGGTGCTCGTAAAGGGTTAACCGATACCGCTCTGCGTACGGCCAATGCCGGTTACCTGACGCGGCGGTTAATTGATGTGGCACAGGATGTCATCACTCGCGAGCCGGATTGCGGAACCAAAGATGGCCGCGTGATCACCGCCACCGACAGTGAAGCCATGGGTCAATCATTGGCGAATCGGATGTTGGGTCGCGTGGTAGCAGAAGACGTTAAGGATGGCTCAAAGGTTATTTTGAAGCGGAACGAATTAGTCACGGAGCAGCATCTACCTGTATTGGAAAAAGCTAAACCCAAACAAGTTAAATTGCGATCAGTGCTGGCTTGCGAAACGCAACGTGGTTGCTGCCAGTTATGTTATGGCTATGATTTGGGTCACAATAAAATGGTGGCCATTGGTACGGCCGTGGGGATCATTGCCGCCCAATCGATTGGTGAGCCAGGCACGCAGTTAACCATGCGGACCTTCCATACCGGTGGTGTGGCTGGGGGAGATATTACCCAAGGTTTACCGCGCGTGGAAGAATTATTTGAGGCTCGACCGATCAAAAAGAAAGCCATCTTATCTGATGTGGATGGTCAAGTGGAAGATATTATTGAAACCGGCAAACAAAAAGTGATTCGAGTGAAAGCGGTGCGGAACAGTAAAGAAGTGCATCGTCGCACCAAGACCATGAAAGTGTTGGTGAAAGATGGACAGACTATTGCGGAAGGTGAAACGATTGCCGAAAAGGCCAAAAAGCCGGTCGTGGCCCATGCCTCTGGGAAGGTAGCACTGACCGATAAAGAAATTCAAATCTTCAGCGAACGAGAACAAGTGGCCGAGCTGCCAGTACCGGTGGGATACAGTATCTGGGTGAAACCGGGGGATCTGGTCGCCCGTGGTCAACAATTAAGTGAAGGCAATTTAGATTTGCATGAACTGTTTGCTTTGCGTGGTCGTGAAGCGGTAGAGCAATATATCTTGAAAGAGATTCAATATATCTATTCATCGCAAGGCCAGAAGTTAAACGATAAACATGTGGAAATTATTGTGCGATCCATGTTCGCTCGGTTCCGTATCGTTGAAGCCGGCGATACCGATTTAGTAGCCGGTGATGTGATTACGCGGGATGCGCTCTTGGAAATGCAGGATGAAATGAAACTGAAGGGCGGGAAAGCCCTCCAAGTGGAAATTATTCTATTAGGAATTACCAAAGCGTCATTGTCCACGGATAGTTTCTTATCGGCGGCTTCCTTCCAAGAAACAGCTCGGGTGTTAATTGATGCCGCTGTCACTGGTAAGGTAGATTACTTACGCGGCTTAAAAGAGAACGTCATTATCGGTAAACTCATTCCGGTTGGAACCGGTTACGGAGTCGATCACGCCGCCTTAGCCGCCAAAGTGGAAGCGGAAGAAAAAATGATCCGCGAACAGCGTGCCGCCAAAGCCCGTGAGCGCCGTGAAGCGGAGTTAGTGGCAGAGATGTGACAAAATACCACGCTGATCGGTACATCTGGCAAACCACCCGACCTCATCCTCGCACCATTCTCATCGACAACGCGACCTATTGTATTACAGCCGATGCACAGGATCGCGTCCAATACCTCCGGAATCGATCGATCTTGATTGAGGGCGATACGATTACCAAAATCATACCAGCCAGTACAGCACGTAAGTTACGGAAACAAGTTGATCTGATCTATGATGGTAATGTGCGTGGTGGGGTTGTCGTCCTGCCAGGGTTTGTCAACGCTCATGCTCATCCACCGATGTATTTGTTGCGCTCAACCACGTTATTACATAATCACCAGGCTACGGTTGAAGAAGCGCTACATATTGCCCGCAAAGTAGAACGAGCCATGACCATAGCCGATCAAACTATCGCTG
>CAYZUI010000079.1:0-2749 GCA_964481945.1 uncultured Gammaproteobacteria bacterium | reverse complement strand
TTTGTAGAAACCGGTGAAGTAAAATTACCCGTTGATCGGGCACTACTCCAAGCCAGCGGTCAAACGTGGCGATTAACGCAAATGCTCGGACTAGCCTTTATTGGTTTGGTGAGTAGTGCCATCCAAGGTGAGGATGTGTCTGGCGCCGTGGCCGGCCCGGTGGGGATCGCTTCCCTGACCTACCAGGCCACGCAGTTAGGCTTTGTCTATGTGATACAATTCGCCGCGTTATTATCTTTGAATTTGGCCATCTTTAATTTACTGCCGTTTCCGCCACTGGATGGCGGCAAACTCATTTTTGTGGTGTTAGAAGCCATCGTGCGGCGGCCGGTTCCATTGCGTTGGCAAGTCATTGTGCATAATGTTGGTTTTGTCATCTTTCTTATTTTTATCATGGCCGTCACCATTAAAGATGTGATCGGCTTGGTTTCATAACGCTATGCGCCAATCTCACTTATTCACCAAAACCAGCAAACAACTGAATCAAGAGGAAACCAGTGCCAATGCACAGTTGCTTGTGCGCGGTGGCTTTATCAATAAATTAATGGCCGGAGTGTATACCTTGCTCCCCCTCGGTAAGCGCGTGGTTGATCATATTGAGCAAGTCATTCGACAGGAGATGACGGGAGTCGGTGGACAGGAAGTAGCCATGCCAGCCTTAAGCGGGAAAGACCTGTGGGTGACTTCGGGCCGCTGGGAAACCATGCAGGATATTTTTTACACCATCACGGATGAGGCCGAGCATACCTATGCCTTGTGTCCTACCCATGAAGAAGTGGTGGTGCCACTGGTCAAGCATTTCGTGCAGTCCTATAAAGATTTGCCGCTAGCCGTTTACCAATTTCAAACAAAATTCAGAAAAGAATTGCGTCCTAAGTCTGGGATATTACGAGGCCGAGAATTTCTCATGAAAGATATGTATTCATTTCATGCCAGCCAAGCCGATTTGGATGCGTATTACGACCAAGTACTGCAGGCCTACCGACGAGTGTTTGATCGACTAGGTATTGGTGCGCAGACTCATTTAACGGTGGCTTCGGGCGGAGTCTTTTCGAAATATTCGCATGAGTTCCAGACCGTCACTCCAGCCGGTGAAGATACTATTTATATTTGTCCGCAGTGTCAATTAGCCATCAATCGAGAAATTCGGGCAGAAACGCCGGTTTGCCCACAGTGTCAGGGAAGCGACGTACAGGAAGCTAAAGCCATTGAAGTGGGAAATATTTTTAAATTGGGGACAAAGTATACCGATCCATTTGGTTTAGCGGTGACCGATGCGACTGGGCAGCGTGTACCAGTGATCATGGGCTGTTACGGCATTGGTCTGACTCGTTTATTGGGTACGATCGTTGAAGTACATCATGATGAACGGGGAATCATTTGGCCAGAGACGGTAGCACCATTTGCCGTTCACCTGGTCAACTTGAATAAAGATAGTGTTCAATCTGATCAAGCCTACACCGCTTTACAACATGCTGGATATTCAGTACTATATGACGACCGTCCGCTGTCGGCTGGAGCGAAATTAGGCGATGCGGATCTCTTGGGATTACCAACACGCCTGGTGTTGGGTGCAAAAACTGGTCAGCAGGTAGAAGTGAAACGGCGGTCGGAAACGAAGACGACACTCATGACCTTGGATCAATTTATTTCACAGCATACACACGCATGATGCTTAGTCGATTTTTTAGCAGTGTTTCAAAAGATATCGGTATTGATCTTGGCACCGCGAATACGTTGGTGTATGTCCGTGATCGTGGTATTGTCATTAATGAACCCTCGGTTGTGGCGGTCAATACGTTAACAGATCAAATTTTGGCCGTGGGACAGGATGCCAAGGCCATGATCGGAAAAACCCCGGCCCATATTGTGGCGAGCCGTCCACTGGTGAATGGTGTGGTATCAGATTTTGAAGTGACCGAGAAAATGCTGAAATATTTTATTGATAAAGTGCATCGTGAATCATTTTCGATTCTACCCAGACCACGGGTGGTCATTGCCATTCCACTCGGGGTGACAGAAGTGGAACGTAAAGCCGTCGAAGATGCCGCTAAAAATGCCGGAGCTAAACAGGTGATTTTGATCGAAGAACCGATGGCGGCAGCGATTGGTTCACGCTTACCCGTCCAAGAATCTACCGGAACGATGATTGTAGATATTGGTGGCGGAACAACCGAAATAGCCGTCATCTCCTTAGGTGGAGTAGTCAATTCACGCTCGATGCGTACGGCCGGAGACGACATGAATCAGGATATCATCAATTTTTGTCGGGATGAATTTAACATCCTGATCGGAGAACGCACGGCTGAACACGCCAAGATTCAGCTGGGATCAGCCTTACCGTTAGACGAGGAGTTGAACATCATGATTCGTGGTCGAGATCTTATTTCTGGTCTGCCGAAGGAATTAGGCTTGTCCAGTCGACACGTTCGAGCCGCCCTCGATAAAACCATGAATCTGATGATCGAAAATGTCTGCAGTACCATTGAAACCACCCCGCCAGAATTGGTGGCTGACATCTACGAACGGGGCATCATGCTGACTGGCGGTGGGTCGTTACTGAAGCGCCTGGATGAACGGATTGCGGCGGCAACCAATATCCCGGTGCACGTGGTGGATGATCCGCTCACGGCCGTGGCTCGAGGAACCGGTGTGGTATTGGAAAATCTTGATTCACTCAAAAAAACTATCCTGTTTACGACGACATCATGAAACGACAGATTGTGATTCTGTTGAGTGTCATGGCCGC
>CAYZUI010000078.1:0-3122 GCA_964481945.1 uncultured Gammaproteobacteria bacterium | reverse complement strand
GGTGGCTGCTCTCACCGGGATTTTGGTGCAATATAATACTTTTTCCGTGTTGTACATCATGCACATTTGGTTTACCATTGGTCTCATGGTGAGTGTTCAAAATATTATCTTGCATGGAGACTACCAATAAGTGGTTACTAGCTATTTTTGTACTCTTGCCGACGTATCTGATTCGGTTTAGTGTGTTCGGCGTTCCCCTCAACCTCTTAGATCTACTCATTGCTGGTGGCTTCGTATTTTGTGTTGTGCAGTATCATGGTCTGCGTGTGAGTCGGGCCTACGGATTTATGGCGGCGACATTTTTGCTGATTGGCCTAACAGCGGTAATTGTGTCTGAAGCTAAGATCGATGCGCTGGGTTTGTACAAAAGTTATATCATTGCACCAATTCTGGTTGGAGCAATGCTGCAAATGGTTCGCCCAAAATTTGCCCACGTCATTCAGGCCTTGGGGTATTGTCTAGCCTTTGTTGGTCTTACCGCCATGATCCAATGGCTGACTGGGTATGGTATACCAGCTCCTTGGCAAGTGGGCGGTGTGGATGTGCGCATGACCAGTATTTTTGAGTATCCTAATGCCGTGGGGTTGTTCGCTGCTCCTATTGTGGCATTGAGCATGGCTTGGATCATCCATGAACGAAACCATCGGTTATTTTTTTTATTCGTCACGGTATTAGGCATATTAGCAATTGGGCTATCACGGAGTGATGGGGCGGTGGTAGCGGTAATTGGCGCCGTCGGTTTTACGTTACTGTTTACGCGTTATCGTGCCATTGTGATCAGCCTCCTGGTCTTACTGTTCGCTGTGGCCTTACTCTTGCAACCTACCCGTGATGTGGTGTTACTGCAAGATACCTCTGGTGAAGTGCGTCGCGCCATGTGGCAAGGTACCATCGAGTTGTTACAAGATCGACCGCTCTTTGGAGCAGGCCTAGCGAATTTTTCCAATGTCTATAATGAGTACAAACTCGATCGTCATGTTGAATTATTGCTCTACCCACACAATATTATTTTAGATTTTTGGGTTGAGCTGGGTTTAGCCGGAGTGATTTGGTTGGTGGTAGTGCTTGGACGCTTTTTTGTGCGGGGTGTGCGCGATAAAAAACACCGTCACAATATTATCATTATGACTGGTATGATTGCGATGCTCGTGTATGGATTGGTTGATGTGCCATATTTTAAAAATGATTTAGCGGTGATCTTTTGGACTTTATTGGCATTGGGAGAAATGATAAAACCGCGCTTTACAAACTGACTTTTTTTTGCTATACTGTTAGCGCTGAATGAGACTCCGAATGGGGTCTCTACTTGTCTCAAAAACGAAAACAAAATGTACTCAACTAAAACTAAACTGCAACTGTTGTTTGTCTTCGTGACCCTGTTTATTGGGCTATCTGTGTTAGCGTTGATGGATACCGCTACAGCCAATGAAACCGGTACACGAGCTGAATCCATTTCTCACACACCAACAGACATTAACATTAGTTCAACCGGTACAGCGACCGAATATATCTCACCTGAATTTACTGCTCAATTTCCGTTCAACGGTATTGGTCTAGCGTGGACCGGTGCAGCCGGAGCTGACGTACAGTTTGCTCTACAAGTGGATGGAGGTGAGTGGTCTGACGTGGCTATGATGGGAGATGAAGCCAAAGATACCGTTGAGCTGTTTACTTCCGTTCCAGTATTCAGCGCTGGTCAAACCGTACGTTATAAAATTACTGGTCAAACGGATGCTGTGCAAAATGTTCGCATCATTTATTTCAATTCAACCGTACCACCGTATCGCTCTGTGTTATCTCGTCTACTTTCCGCAACGATTAATCCGGTGGTGACTCGCGAACAATGGGGAGCAGACGAATCTTACCGTTATTGGGAACCGGCTTATCAGACGCCGGAAAAAATTGTGCTTCATCATACCGCTGGCAACGCTGGTGAAACTGATCCAATGACAACGATTCGCGGCATATACTATTGGCACGCCGTGGTGTTGGGTTGGGGTGACATTGGTTATAATTATTTAGTCGATCCAGCCGGTACAGTCTATGAAGGACGCTATGGCGGTGATGGGGCAATTGGCGCTCATGCCTTCAATTCAGTGTCAGATATTAATTATAATGTAGGCAGCGTTGGTATTGCCTTGCTGGGATGTTATGAAGCCACCGATGGAGCTTGCCCAACCATCGATACTATTACTGAAGCTATGCAGCAATCGGTGGTTGATCTGACGGCGGAAAAATCCAGTCAATTTGGGTTTAACCCGACTGGCGTCAGCCTCTGGTACGGCGAAGACTTACCCAATGTATTGACGCATCGTGATCTGGATGCCACGTATTGTCCCGGCTCCGGAATCTACAGTCTGTTGGATGAGATTCGAAATACTGCCGGCAATGCTTTTACCAATACGCGTCGTTATCAAGCAATGTATGCGGGTAGTGATTTGGCAGATACCTATAATCTGACCGATCAACCGATCATCACCGTGCAATATACTAACGTCGGTCGTAAACTATGGAAACAAGAAGATGTAGTCATGCAAGTTCAACTTGAAGAAACGCACGAACGACAACAAGTCACGCTCACTGCAGATGTCCTCACCGGAACCACGGTGTTACTATCCAGTACGCTTGTGCTACCCGATACACCTGGTGATTATACCGTCACCACTCGGCTCTATCGTCATGGTCAACCAGTGCGTGGGAGCAAACAGAGTACTGCCTTCACAATCACTAATCCCTATGTTGTGAAAGTCATCGCTACGAACTTACCTAACGCCATAAAAACTGGTTGGCTACCAACCCTCCAACTGACCATCCGAAATACTGGTTCGATGGATTTGCCGGCAGGAACCACCCTGGAACTGAATGGTGAAATACTTTGGACCACTGTGCAACCATGGGTAGTGGGCCAAAAAAAGGCTATCTCAATTACTTTGGACGAAGCTGCTAGCTGGCCGGTTGGGATACAACGGTTAATCTTCAAAATGAAGGTTGGTGAGACCGCCGTGCAACAGTCACGTACCGTGTTTGTGATCAGAGTGGATGAATAACGTATAAAAAAATAGAACGACATAAAACAGTAGAGACGCAATGCAATGCGCCCCTACTGTTTTTTTTTTTTTTTT
>CAYZUI010000077.1:0-2805 GCA_964481945.1 uncultured Gammaproteobacteria bacterium | reverse complement strand
ACACGGTGTCTCCACGCGTCAGAATGAACGTGAGCAACACTATGATGTCATTGCTGAACAGGTGCATGGTAATCGGTTTGCCTGGGTCGATGGACCGCGCCTGCAACCGGTACCGCGCGTGGATGCCTTATTAACCGATACGCCGGGAATCCGCTTACGCATCGGTACATCAGATTGCGTGCCGATTATTCTGTATGATCCATCCACCGAGCGTGGTGGGGTGATCCATGCGGGCATGAAAGGCACTACGCAAGATATTTTGTTGAACGTGCTGGCAGAATTTAATCCAACCAAAGTCTATCTTGGCATCGGCCCAGCCATTGGACCGGAATGTTACGACGCCATCGATATTCAACAAGAAAATATCCTGCAGGCTTTGAGTAGCGGTGTACTACGTAGTCATATTGAGGTGATGCGATTGTGCACCAAGTGTCACAGTGATACTTTTTATTCGTATCGAGCAGGGGATAACATTAATTTTGGGAGCTATCTCGCGCTTGCCAAAGAGTGATTTTTTTGTTATAATTCCACTTGATTTAGTCCCGCGTTTGCCCAGGGATTGACAGAACTAAAAAAATAGGGTAAATTAGAGCGTTTTATGAAAGAACTCCTAGAGCAACTGTTAGCTGAAGCCCATCCACATGCCACCTTGCCACCGGTGGTGCGAGAGAAGATGTTGTTAGATCTGGCTATTCAATTGGAACAGCGCTTGTATGCAGTGGTGGCCGAACATTTAAATGCTGAACAAAGCCTGCTGTTAGCCAGCGCTTTAACTCATCCGGAAAATTACCCCGCCATTGAAGTAATCTTACAGCAGGTGCCGGATTATAAAGCCACCCTAGTGAAGGTCTACCAAGATTTTCGTAGCGAATATCTACAAGTATGTCAGATCCAATAGATCGGAAATTGTTCAAGGATAAACTAAAAAAGGATGTTGAATTAACAGAGCCGGGTACTATTGAATTGGATGAATTTTATCGGGCGACTAATGATGTATTTGCCGAATATGGCACCGCACAGTTTTTTTGTGATACTGACAATGAAGCAACATTCCAAACATTACTGGATACTGTTAATCTTGAAGGTTTAAGTATTGATGAGGTTGAGCAAGTATTAAACGAGGTTCGTCGTCACATATCGACCCAGGCTCATTTTACTGCTACGCGGGCTCACGAAAAAGAGCGGGCGGCTGCAGGTCTGAATCCAATCAAACAAATGGCGCTTAATCTCAAAGATGCTAAAACTATTTTTGGTGGTGGTGTAGCTGCTGACGTACGCGCCCAAGCCGCAATGTTACAAAGCAATAATGCAACCATGGAAGCCTTATTAAACGGCGCCATCGATTTGGGCATTATGCGACACCGCTTGAAACGCTATACGGAATTAGGCGGCGATGATCTCACCCAGGCTCTCGCTGCATTCAAAGCGGGCAAGGCTGGTAAAGAAAAAGTAACCAGTCAGGATTTATTGAATCCACAGAGTGACGTAGGTAAACAATACGATAAGGGTTTAGATAAGATCATTGACGCCCTACACATTGAAGCTGGCCCAGGCAAAAATATTCACGTTGAAAGTTTGGGTGATGTTGCAATACCTGATGCTGATACCAAAGCAGCTTTGGAACATCATTTTAAATTTGTCTTGCGTACCGAAATTATTAAGCTGGTTGAGGCGGAAGAACTGACAGTGTTAAGTTCGGATGAATATAACATCGCTCATCCAAAAACAGGTGCACAAAAAGCTTGGCAAGTCGGGAAAGGGTTGGTTTCTTCAGGCACGTTATGGGGTGTGGGTACGCGCTTGGGTGGACGTTTATTATTTGGAGGCGCTTTAGCTGCGGCTGGTTTAACTGGTGGTACTGCCATTATTGGTGGCCTGGTCGTGGGTATGGCCGCCGGCGCCACGGCTGCCTATGTGCGTGAACGAGTGAATGCCAAGGAGCGCTTGAAGCGGAGAAAGTTGGAAGCTGCTTTGGGTGCCGTTGACGATAACATAGCGAAACCAGCTAGCCAGATGAATCAAGAATTGAAGCAAAGGGTGGTGGCCTTAGAGAAGGCTGATCCGGAGCAACAGGTTGCTGCCATGACGGCAGCTTTTACTGCGGTCACTGAAGCGCAAGTGCGGTTACGTGAATCTCGTCATCATAAACAAGACTATATTTCTTTTGGCAGCGAGAATCGTTTTCAAGCCCAGAAACAATTGCTGGATAATATAGAAAAAGCTTTGGCTGCTTTACAACGTGCCATGGAACAACTCCCCCAGGATAAACAGCACCAGCTGCAGCGCGCCCTGAAAGAAATTCCGAAAGAAGCTGAAAAACAGGTTCACAAAGCGCGACATCAGTTTGCAAATAAAGTGAAGCAGGATGAAATCAGCCGACAACGACGAGCCTCTCTCGTGGGCGGCTTAGCCGGCGGCTTTGGTTCATTGGCTGCCCGGTATGTATTTGACCTACTTCATGTTGGAACTCCAACTGTCGAAGCCGCTACTGCTCCAGTTACAGCCGCATCAGCCGTTGAAGCAACTGCCGTAACTGAACAGATAGTTGTCGTACCGGGTAGCGAGGAGATGAATACGCTAGGAAAATCGGTGTTGGTTGATTCTCATGGTGATCATTACCAACTCTCATTTAGCGAAGATCATGTGTTAGCAGTTGCGCACTTGGCTAATAATAGCGATGTCATTGAACCAGCTACGACAGCCGATTTTGCTCATATCGACTCCGATGATTTGCAGGTGGTACATACCGATACCGCCGCCAGAGTTTTTGATACTCAAGGTCAGCTCATCGCCGATGTTGAATTT
>CAYZUI010000076.1:0-2240 GCA_964481945.1 uncultured Gammaproteobacteria bacterium | reverse complement strand
ACTCATCGTATAATTGATGACATAACCAAGATAGTCGACACCGGCTTGAGCAGCCGCTAACGCATCCGCCTCATTGGTAATGCCGCAGACTTTTAGTTTCACCTGATGTTTCATAGGGATTTCATCAAACTGGTACCAACTAAAGCCGCATCAAACCCCAGTGCCTCTAGCCTTGGTAAATCTGCCAGTCGTAGGCCAGATTCAGCCACAAGAAAAACATCATCCGGTACTTCCTTCACTAATCGATCAAATAATGATAAATCGATTTCTAACGTTTGCAAATTCCGACTATTGATCCCAATCATATCTGGCGATAATGCTATGGCTCGATGTAATTCTGCTTTATCATGTACTTCCAGCAACGCCTGTAATTCTAAACCGTGGGCCATGTCAATAAAATTTCGTAATTGTTCATTATCGAGTAACGCAGCAATCAATAACACAACATCTGCCCCGGCCGCTTTACTTTCAGAAATCTGCTGCTGGGTGGTAATAAAGTCTTTCCGGAGAATTGGTAGTGAACTCACCGCTTTGGCCCGACGAATGAAATCTATATTACCATTAAACAAAGGCTCATTAGTCAAAATCGACAACATCTGTGCGCCCATCGCCTGATATTTTTGGACAACTTCTTCCACAGAAATGTCCAAATTAATATCCCCTTGACTAGGTGAAGCTCGTTTATATTCAGCGATCAAGGAAATCATAATCGTTTTTATAATCAGCCGCATACATGGCCAATTGAACATTGAGATCGATGGCGGCTTGGGCAGCTGGCGTTGGATGTGTCATCAGTTGAGCACTTTCAGCAACAGAATTAGCTTGGATGGCAGAGAGCGGATAACGTGTTTTGGGATTGATCGTGAATTGTTTGGTTGCACCGGGTCTAAAATCGTACACCTGCGTTGGCGCGGCAATACTGACTTCATCGAGCCCATCTTCGCTATGGACTATAACCACATGCTTAGAACCTAATTCAATGAGCGTATGACCCATTGGTTCCGCTAACGTTTCGTCAGCCACACCCAACATTTGGTATTCGGCTCCGGCTGGATTACACAACGGACCTAAGATGTTAAAAATCGTACGCACACCTAAGGCCTGGCGGATGGGAGCAACGTGCCTCATGGCTGGGTGATACAGCTTGGCAAACAGAAAGATAAAATTGTGATGATTAAAATAATCGATAGCGCTTTGACTGATCAGGTCAATCGGAATTCCTAAATGCTGTAACGCATCAGCGCTGCCAGATACAGAGGTAGCGGCTACATTGCCATGTTTGGCAACCGGTACACCTAATGCTGCGCACTGTAAAGCCACGGCTGTGGAAATATTAAAGGTCTTCTGACCGTCACCCCCAGTGCCGCAGGTATCCAGTACCGGTTGGCCAAGATCTAGTTTGATCATACGATCACGTAAGGCTTGAGTTAGTTCCAACAGTAGATTCACCGTCACTGGGCGACTGGATAATTCTAAAATCGTTGCTTTAGCTTCATCAAAACTCAACTGACCATCGAGCAATGCCGTAATGGATGTCATAGGCTATGTAGTACATTCTGAATCAACTGTAAGCCAACGTTATTTTTTGCAGTGAGGATTGATTCAGGATGAAACTGAACGGCTTCAATTGGCAGAGTGACATGACGAATGGCCATGACCTGATCATCATCCAAGCTGCGGGCTGATACGATAAACTCCGCCGGCACTCGATCGGCCGCCAATGAATGGTATCGTCCCACCGTCAACGGATTAGGTAAATTCGTAAAGATGGTTTTGCCATCATGTTTCACTTGAGATGACTTACCATGCATCGGATGTTCGAGCACCTGGAGCGTGCCGCCAAAAGCTTCTACCATCGCTTGCAACCCCAGGCAAACGCCAAACTGTGGATAGACACCGGTAAACGTCTTAATGTATTCCAATAAATGTCCAGATTGGCTGGGGTTACCCGGACCCGGTGAATAGACCACTAAATCAGGTTTAGTTTGCTTGACCTTGATCACCGCTGTAGTGTTACGAAACACCGTCACAGTAGCACCACACTGACGAAAGTAATCCACCAGGTTATAGGTGAAGGAATCAAAGTTATCAATCAAAATAATCGTAGGTTTCACAAACGTTTTTTCAACAAGACACCCATTAAGGCAGCTGCTTTATGTTCTGTTTCTTGAAATTCAGCGGTTGGAGTAGAGTCTAATAAGACCGTGGCACCAGCCTGGGTCGTCACTATATAATCTTCT
>CAYZUI010000075.1:0-2424 GCA_964481945.1 uncultured Gammaproteobacteria bacterium | reverse complement strand
TGGGCACTGGTAATAAAACTGAATTGCTGTTGGGGTATTTCACCAAATATGGTGATGGGGGAGTTGATCTCCTGCCACTAGCTGGCTTGTATAAAACCCAAGTCTGGGAACTAGCTCGGCAATTACGCATTCCGGAAGAGATCATCATCAAGCCTCCGAGTGCTGGCTTATGGGACGGCCAAACGGATGAAGCAGAGTTGGGAATTACGTACGCTGTGGCCGATCAGATTCTTCAGGCCATTGAGCTGGATCAACCACTCACTCCCTTTTCGGCCGAGCAAATACAGTTGGTCACCAATCGGATGGCTTTGGCAAAACATAAATTGACCTTACCAGCCAGACCATGAGTGTGGTATTTATTGGCCGTTTCCAGCCCTTGCACAAGGGGCACGTCTCTATTATTCAGCAGTATGCTGATATAATAATTGCGGTCGGAAGCAGTCAATACAGTCGTACCGCGGACAATCCACTGAATTTCTCCGAACGGCGGTGGTGCTTGCAGCAAGTCACGACCGGACCCATTGTGGCCGTCCCCGATATCCATGATGACGCGCACTGGGTTGAGCACCTCATTAAAATCATCTATACTGTTACCCCAGCAATTGATGGGGTGGTCAGCGGTAATGCGCTCGTGCAACGTTTGTGTCAGGCAGCTGGTGTCAGAGTCATTCCAATTATCCAGACCCTGCCAATTGATGCCACCACTATTCGTCAGCTGATTCGCCAACATAACCCAACGTGGAAACAGTATGTCCCAACCGCCATCCATGACACGATCGAACCTATTATCGCTCAAACGGCAGCGTAACGCCGTTATTTTGGCGCACAATTATCAGCTACCGGAAATTTATGATGTGGCAGATTTCATTGGCGACTCACTAGAATTATCCCGCCAAGCTGCACTGACCACGGCGGACACCATTGTGTTTTGCGGAGTACATTTCATGGCCGAAACGGCAAAAATCTTATCACCCAATAAAACCGTCCTCCTACCGGATCTCGCTGCTGGCTGTTCACTGGCCGATTCCATCAATGCGGATCAACTTCGCCAGTGGAAAGCGGAGCATCCTGGAGCGGTTGTGGTCATGTACGTGAACACAACGGCTGAGGTGAAGGCGCTGACCGATTATTGCTGCACATCATCGAATGCAGTACACGTAGTGCAATCGATTCCGCCTGATCGGGAAATTTTATTTGGCCCGGATATGTTCTTAGGCGCGTATGTCCAGCGTTTAACGAAACGAGCAAATATGCACATCTGGCCAGGGGAGTGCCATGTCCATGCAGGTTTTCGGGCCGAGCATTTGCAGAAATTACAGCAGAAACATCCTAATGCAGAATTTATTCTCCATCCAGAATGCGGCTGTGTCAGTCAATGCTTGTATATGATGGACCAAAAGCAAATTAAAACGGCCAAGATACTTTCCACCAGTGGCATGATTAAGGAGGTAGCGAGCTCACCAGCAGATGAATTTATTATTGGCACCGAAGTTGGGATTATTGAGCGGATGAAACGTGACGTACCTAGCAAACGCTACTATCCGCTAAAAGAAACGGCGGTGTGTGAATATATGAAAAAAATCACTTTGCCGAAGGTGTATGATAGCCTACGTTTGAATCAATTTGAAATTACTGTCCCTCCAGACATTCAAGCCGCTGCCAAACAGGCGATTGATCGGATGGTCGCCATCGGGTAAACTGTATGGATGAATCTTAAGCACTACTATGATCGATCAGCTGAACTGACGTTACAGCATCCGTGGTATCGGGAACAGGTTGAACGCTATCTCCTGGGAGCTTTACAGAGTGATGCCGCCAGTGATGTCACGAGTAAAAAATTGATTCCTCGTCACCAGACCAGTCAGGCCGTCATCCGGCAAAATGAACCGGGCGTGTTAGCTGGTGTAGAAGAAATTGGTTGGTTGTTACGAAAACATAATCTTCTTTTAAAAAAGTTAAAAATCTCCGGTCGATCACGTGATATTCTGTTGGTTGAGCGAACAGTCTTGAATACCCTACAACGTCTATCCGGTATTGCCACACTCACGCAACAATTAGTGCGCAAAGTAGGTCGATATCCTTTGATCGCTGCCACCCGAAAAACCCAATGGGGAGCCTTAGATAAACGAGCGGTAGCGATGGGTGGTGGGTACACCCATCGGTTAGGCTTGTTTGATGGGGTGTTAGTCAAAGATAATCACCTGGCACTCGTCGAACATGATGCTCTTAAACAGGTCCACTGGGGAAAACAGTTGGCCGCGATCGAAGTCGGTTCAATCAGTCAACTGAAACGCACCGTGGTTCATTATCCACAGTTTCAGATATTATTGTTAGATAATTTTTCAGTTGATAAATTAAAGTGGATTGTACGATGGCTGAACCAACAGCATTTACGAAAAAAATATATCCTGGAAGCTTCCGGTG
>CAYZUI010000074.1:0-5082 GCA_964481945.1 uncultured Gammaproteobacteria bacterium | reverse complement strand
TTTGGTTGGTTTACTCCGACCATCGGCACTGCGCACAGCCGCCCGCAGCACCTTCACACCCATATCGTAGCCGCTACCTTCATCGGCTAGAAGATATTCTAAACCGCCCGCGTAGGCGATATCGCCTGTATGGTTGATGCCAAAACAATGTGAACCGGTCCCAGCAATTAAGGCGATGCCATAAGGGTCATCACTGCCGCTACGCCGCACGATGTGAATATCGTTGGTTACCGTTAAGCGGGTGTGTGGTCGTAACCATTTGGCCAGGGCTTTTTTGACAAGCTGTTCAGCTCTCATTTGATCGTGAGGTGAATCTACTCCAGCCATGCCCACGACAACTGATTGAAACGAACTTGCCAAAGTATTTGTCTGCAGCACTGCCTCCCTGATGTGTCTAATGATGTCATCTGGTTTGGTGGTATGAATGTTCCCTGGGCCACTATACCCAACGTGTTGCCCAGTTGATGCTGCCGTTTTTGTGGCACCAGCATCAATGCCTAACACAAAAGGTGTGTGGCGTACCAACGACGGTTGCAATTTGGTTTTCGTTATTGCGAACGCCATAGCTGGTCAGTGACGCCGTGTTGCTGATTGATATAACGCGCTAATGTAAATAACCAATCAGACAGACGATTGATGTATTGCAGAATCATCGGATCAACCTCGTTCATACCAACCAGGGCTCGTTCGGCCCGCCGGCAGATCGCGCGAGCGACATGAACCGTAGCGGCTGTCGGGTGTCCACCGGGTAAGATAAATTGTTTTAATTCCGGTAACTGGGCGGTCATGTGATCAATAGATTGCTCTAATACGGTTACGCGATCAGCCGCTAACCGGTTAGCCGGTATGGCCAGTAGATCGCTTTGAATTGCCTGAATTTCCTTTTGTAAACCGACATCCTCCAGTTGTGTAACCACTAAACCTAGTACGCTATTCAGTTCATCAATTGTTCCAAAGGCGTGTAACCGAGGATCATTTTTTGATACCCGCTGCCCACCGAATAGGCCAGCAGTGCCTTTATCGCCAGTTTTGGTGTAGATCTTCATGGAAGGTTAGTATAGCATATTCGTAACCTCATGTTTGCCATTGGTAAGTTTTCGGCATATTATACTACTGTGGCAACAGTAAAGATTCTCATTGAAGGATACGCCAAGAAATTTGCCAAAGGGTGGCTAGCCAGCTCAACCGTTTGTTTGATTACTTCGGGCGACAAAAAAATACTCACCGATCCTGGATGTAATCGTAAAAAACTATTAAACGCGTTACAGCAAGAAGGCTTAACTACAGCCGATATTGACTATGTGTTTTTGTCGCATTGTCATCCTGATCATAGTTTGTTGGCCGGGATTTTCGAGCGGGCCAAATGTGTTACCTGGGATGCGAATCTCATCTACGACAATGACTCAATATTCGAATTTGATGCTCATACCCTTGGTCCTGATATTGAAATCATTGAAACACCTGGCCACCTGCTGGAACATATCTCACTGATCGTTGAAACAGCCAAAGGTAAAGTCGGTATTGCCGGTGATGCCATTTGGTGGTTGGATGATGAAGCACAGGTTTTTGATGTTCATCAACCAGATCACTCTCAAGCCAAAGGGATGAACCTGAATGATCTGATTACCAGCAGAAAAAAGCTTCTAGAAAAATCAGATTATATTATTCCCGGCCACGGAAAAATGTTTAAGGTAGATAAGCAGTAAGGCAAGCGGGCCATAATGCCTTGATGATAAAAATAAGAAAATTCACAAAAAAGGACACCGCCCAGGCCGCCTTACTTATGGTGAATGTTTACAAAAAATTCAACCAAGGCGAGGCAACAAAAAAAGGATTACAGGAGTATGTTAATTCGATTCATCCCGATAAAGTCCCGCTCGATAAACTCTATACGAAACTCAATAAGCCCGTTGCTTACATCTGTATTGGCGCTGTCGTTTTACAAAGCGATGGGATTTAGAAATACTACAGGGCTAAGACGAACCCACGGTATGAAAATGTACAACATGAAAAAGGTTCTAAGCTAAACAAAAAAGTTAAAAGAAATGAAAGTATTCGTCAACGGACTGTTAACAGGATTAGTGATTCAAGCAGCCATTGGTCCGGTTTTCTTTTTCATCATCAACTTAACATTACAAAGATCACTTTATGACGGTCTGGTCGCCGCCGGCGCGGTGACTATTGTTGATTATCTCTATATTGCTCTCGCCATTATTGGCATCGGGAAATTACTCGAAAAAAAGAAGATCAAAAAGACCTTTAGGATCATTAGTTCAGTTGTTTTGATTATATTTGGAATTGCCATGATCAAAAGCATAACAGGCGAAAGTATTTCGTTTACTTCAGATAGACAATCGACAAATCTTCTGACGAGCTTCACTGCAACTTTTTTTCTCGCAATCTCTAATCCTATGATTATTGTCTGGAACACCAGTGTATTAACGGCAAAAGCGGTTGAATATAATTATACAAAGCGAGAATTGCTCGTTTTTGGTTTAGCGGTAGGCTTGGCAGTACCACTGTTTATGGGAATATCAGTTATCCTATTTTCTTTGATAAAAGAAACCATACCAATTTTACTCATCCAAACGCTGAACATCATTGTAGGAAGTTTGCTGATACTCTATGGAGCAATAAGGCTTACAAAAGACTAGGTGGTTTCACTCCCGTTGGTCGCTGCACCCATATTTGCTGGCTATACCGCCGCGCGATATGTATATGTGCCTACCGTAAAACATTTGAATGTAATTGTTCGGCTTCTTGTATATAAAACTGTTGCCAAGTTTTTGGATCAATCTTACTAATCATTTGTGGATAATCTGGCGCTGCTTGGGCTTTAACAAATTGTGTCCCAAGTTGAAGAGGGTCAATGTGCCAATCAAATTTTATTTTCGCTTGCTTGATTAAAGCACTGATGGTGTAACTTTTTTCACTGCAGATACAGTAGAGGTCAATATAATCTCGCGCTTGAGTGCGCTGGTAGATGGTGAATAATTTATTTACGGCAATATCAAGTAGGCTATCAATGCGTAGGCCGTATTGTACCGAACCTAATTCAATAGGTGGAAATGGAAAGTAGGTAAATTCAGTTTTTAGCACCCCATTGGGTAAGTGTAAAAAGAGTAGATTACGATTAAAACTTTGCTGAAAATCTATCATCTGAATATTTAACTTTTTTTTAAGTCCATGAAAAAATGTTTGTATAGACAAGACATCAACCTCATTTTCAGAAAAAAAATCAAGATCTTCAGAGTAACGATGATGCAAATAAAAACCAGCTAAAGCAGTCCCACCGCTTAGATAAAACTGTTTCGATAAAACGTCATTATTACCAATGGCCTGAAGAAGGGTAATTTGATCAGGCGTGAGAATTTGTTGGACCATTATTTAAGCAGAAGCTGTAAAAATTTTCGACGGGCTGGATCTATAGTCAATTTATCCCAATACCGTCGTAAATCAACTTCAACAATTTTTTCACCATTTAAGCCAAAATTAACCAGTTGTTCCAGCTTCCAAATAGCGTATTCTTCCGGATGGGTTTTGAGTTTTTTTTCATCGGTGGACCAGTTATACATAGCCGTATTATACCATAGATTCAAACAAAAATCTACTCACCGTCTTAGTTCATAATTGTTATCTATTGTGCTATAATGAAAAGCAAATAACTTGAGAATATGAAACTAGGAATTATCATCTACTCTAACGACGCTGAAACAGTTTGGAATGTCTTCCGCTTGGCGAATTTTTCGCTTAAAGCCGGCGACACGGTAAAGATATTTCTACTGGCCAAGGGCGTTGAGTATGAATCGCTCGACAGCGAAAAATATCACATCAAAGAACAAGCCAAATCTTTCTTAGATAACGCTGGCAAGATTTTTGCTTGTGGTACATGCTTAAAAAGCCGCGCAGCGGAAGGTTCTGAAACTTGTCCGATGTCCACCATGAAAGATCTGTACGCATTGGTAAAAGACAGTGATAAGGTTTTGTCATTTTAGACTTATGGATACGTTCAAAATCATTGGAGCCGCTGGATTAGTACTTATTTCCATCGGCATCATCAGCAAACAACGCAAAATCCAAGATAGTTTTTATGTAGCCGGTGGTCTTTGTTTAGAAGCTTACAGTATTTATCTAGGTGATATTATTTTTATTATCCTTCAGATCATCTTCACACTGGCTGCTCTGTATGATCTCGTAAAAGTCAGACTTAAAAACCTTAAACCATAGACAGTATGGATGAAATAGTACAATTATTAGAAGGGAGTCAAGTACATTTTTTGGATAAGATACTTTTTTACAGCGCTGATAAACCTGACTTTGAGACTGGCTGGATGGGTGTATCTGAAAAAATATTTATGTCTCATGACCAAGATGACATGAATACACTGATGGGGCTTGGTCTGATCGAAAGACATTGGCATGGTATAGATAAGACAGGTGACGCCATTGGCTATATAGTCATCACTGATCGTGGCAGGCAAGCTCTGCGTGATCCTGAAAACCAAAAGCGTCTGCAGGAACATAGAAAAGAGATCGATCGCCAGATAGCTCAATACGAACGTAATCTACGATGGCGGAGAGGTAGATAAGTGAACATTACTCGTATCTTAGCGCTTCGATCGGGTGCAGCTTGGCCGCCTTCATGGCTGGATATAAACCAAAGATAAAACCAGTAGTCATGGAAACCGCACAGGCTAACACTACTGCCGATGGTACAAACACAAACTGGACACCCCAATCTGGTTGAATCGCATGCACCACTAACACGGCCCCATAGGCCAAGCCTAAACCGACACTAATTCCAATTAATCCGCCGACGGTAGTGAGTACAGCGGCTTCAATTAAAAACTGTACCAGAATAGAACTGTTTTTAGCCCCAACCGCTTTACGTAAGCCAATTTCTTTGGTGCGTTCCTTTACCGTCACTAACATAATATTCATAATGCCAATGCCGCCGACAAATAAAGAGATCGCCGCAATGGCTGCCACAAACATTTGAATGCCCACTAAGACGTTATCAAAAATGGCTAAAAATTGTTCACGACTTTCGACATATAACCGTTTGGTCTGATCACTATCCAA
>CAYZUI010000073.1:0-3889 GCA_964481945.1 uncultured Gammaproteobacteria bacterium | reverse complement strand
CACTTCCGTGAACTTACCAGTCGTTATAGCATCCACCAGCTTTATCGTGATGGCAGCTCTATGTTCATCCGGAATAGTTACTTGGTCTGCCCCAATCTTCGTGAGAACCGCTTGGAAGGCAGTTTCGCCACCAGCTTGAAGCAGAGCGACAGTTGGTAAGGCACCACTAGCTATTTGATCGAATAAGCGAACAACGTAATCCTGATCCGCTAAACCTCGTTTGGCACCAGTTGGATCCGGTTTCCATAAACTAAACTGTTTGCGCCATTGATCACCAAAAATTTCTTTATACAGTTCACAGGTGCGGACAATTTTTTCCATCGTATTAGCGAACTCCTGAAGAGTTGTCCCATTCAATGCCTTCGGCTGCAATGAAACGAGTTGTTTGATCATCGCTTCATGCACTGCCCCGGACTGCAAAGCCTTACCAAGACGTTTATCTAAATCAATGATCATGTCGGTTAACTGCTCCGCCGAGACAGACAATCCAACAAAACACTCGGCTGGTATAGTACCCAATTTGATCCGTTCAAGTAATGGTGTTTCAACTAGCTCACCGGCTTCTACACCACCAGCTTCAGCCACTGGTTCGGGAAAAAGAATTTCATTCAATTCCGCTGTGTCAATGTCTTCCAATGTACCTAAATCCATTAATGCAAGCATGGCTTGACGCAGTTTGATCAACAGCGGACGATCCGCTTCTTTTTGACCTTCCTCTTTGCGATTCCATCTCAAATCTCTTACGCCCCGTCCAGCCAAAGCAGCTTTAAATTCAGGATCACTCTCTTGGAGTTGTCGAAAAGCGGTAGTGCGAGCTTGGTCAGCACGTTGATTCAAACGCTGGGTGGCTTCAATTTTTTCGGTATTTGAGTGCCCCCGCAGAGCTGCTTGAGTGGCTCGACGCGTTTCAAAACCTATTTTGACCATGAGATAAAACAACTCTTGTTTTAATTCACCCAACAATTTTGCTTCGGATCGACAGCGTTCTACGATTTGGCCAAAGCCGTATGGTAAAGTCTCTTTGGGATTGGTTCGATCATCAATGCCGAGTAAGAAACGCTGCTGACCCTTATCTTGATAGAGACCCAGCACATCATTTAAACGTCCTAAACGAACTTCTCTGGCCCTGGTTCTGTCTGCCCATTTTACCTCTTTACCGACTTCGGCCTCTACTTCAATGAATAAATCCCGGATAGATTTCCAAAAGTTTAATTCTTCCTCTGGCGATAGACCAACTAATCGCTTTTCTGCTTCCTTAGCAAACTTTTCAGCAATTGGCCTATCCAGCATATCGCGCATGATACCAGCGCGGGCATTCTCTATTGGATTGTTACCGTTCTCCTCATCGACAACGAGTTCTTCTTTCTCTGGATCCCAACGCGAACGAACCTTTAATTTTAATAAACTCGCTTTTTGGGCTTCATATTTAGCCACTTTCCTTTTGACAGCATCAACAATTCTTTGTACCACTATACGCGTTTTTTCTGCACCCGACGTAAGCGGTAATTCTAAAAATGATTCAAACATTTTAATATCTTCGCGCAAATTTTCTTCTTGTTCTAAAAATTCCGCATGGGTCGTTAGCGCTTCCAAACGTTTATCAACTGAGCTCGGTTGATCGGTGCGTTTGGTAATTTCATGCATCATCGTTTCCACCTGATCAACCCGCACATCAAACCAATCAGCTGCATCTCGAATCACGTCAACCCGCAACCATTCTAGTTGCAGTGTACGGCTATTTAACCACGCTTCCAAAGTTACACTACCCTTGTCAGAGGGGTCTCTGACGATTTTTAACACCTCTGCTCCTTTGCCCCCATTATCGGCTTTCGTTCGAGCAGCCAGATTAATAGCTTCAATTCGCTGCTTGTCTTCGTTAAACACATCAACCACCAAATAGTTGATATTCCTCCGAGCTATGGAATGATCGTCGGCTGTTTGCTCAATTTTAATATGTGGTCGCTGTTCGCCTCTTTTCTTACTTGTTCTGCGAAGTTCTTTACCTTTACGATACCCTTCCGGTGGTTCTGCCGCATAACTAAAATCGAGTTTACTTTCGGCATAGGCTTTTCTTTCTGCACTATAACTTTGCTCTTCTTCCGGAATGTCTTCCATGCCATCACCTTCTGCCACTTGACGTTCAGTAGCGGGGTTATACAAAATATCGTACATTTTGGTAGCGGCTTCTCCGTAGATTGACCTGGTTTGCTCCAACACAACATCGACCTTTTTTTTCTTTTCAGATTTCTTTGCGGGTTTCTCTCCACCATGACGTCGGCGGCCACCATGACCTTTTCCGGGCTGTCGCACCGGTACTCCTTCGGTTGCCGTGTCAAGTTGGCCTACACTACCGCCTGGAGTTGCTTCTGCATTCGGAGCTGGTTCGTGATCGGGTTCTACGACTGGTGGATGGGCTGGTTCAATTGTTCCTGACATAACATTCAATAATAATGAAAAAATTATTTAACAAAAATATCGTCTTCATCATTGAATAATCGATTCAATACCTGGGTAATACGAGTTTCATGTTCTGGCTTAAACGATTTCGCACCAACCGTAGTCATGAAACCCATTTGCTCTAAGCCAGTTTTACCTTCTTTATATCCTTCCATCTTTTTGGCCAATTTTACAATATACTTGGCTTGATCAGGTTTGGGTAAGGTTGGGTCACCGGCATCAAAACAATCCTTCTGTCCTAAATAATCCATAATGAAATTAGATACACTCGCATTAGCTGAAATATATCTCTGTAGTGTAATTATGGCTATGGCCGGTTCGGCTTCTGCTTTAGCAACTTGGGCCTTGGTTTCCATCGCAGTCCGCCAGACAGTATCAGGAATAATAGCTGGTACAATACTCGACAAGCTACCAACCACTGCCAAGTCAGTCAGACAGGTTTTAAGTTCATCACGCCGCGCTACTGGATTTTTATCCTTATCTTTTCGAGTGGCTGTAATGACGGCAGCAGTACCTTCTATTTTCTCTTGCACTTTCTGTTTCACTTCATCCACTAGTTTCAATACCTCTTCCTGGACCGTAATCCAGTTGGCTAATTTATATTCATTGCCAGTGTCAACCTCGCTATACTTTACTCCACTATCTTCTTTGGCATACAACGTTTTGGCCTCGCTTAATTTAGTTTGTATGTTGGCAAAACTATCAGCTTGTGCCAGCAAAGCGTCAATGTGTGCTTGAGCAAAACTTTCATTCAATATTGTCGTACGCAAAGCCTCCAAAGCAGTGCGTTTTGCTCTAACAGCAGCGTCAGCCGCTGTGATGAAGGCAGTAATTTCGGTGAGAATAGCTGGACCTTTTTCTACAACAGCTGCTGCCGTATGCGCTGCCTTGATTTCACCGGCTGCTTCCCCAACATCTTTCAATTTAGTGTCTGGCACAATATGTTCTTCATCACCCATAAATTCATTAGTGCGTTCTGGATCGTGTGCCACATCACCCAGACCTTTATATTCATATGTCCAAGCTGCACCGGCAGCCAAAGCAGCCGTAGCAGTCATGCCAGCTTGTAACCATTTATTAATCACAAAATCTTGATAGGGTTCTGAAGATTCCGCTACTGCAGTAGCAGCGGCTTCAGCTGGGGTGAGAGGCAACATCGGTGTACCATCTGGATGTAGCGGCGTAATTACGATGCCACCTTCACCACTGGAACCGACCGACAAATCTTGCGTTTTCAGTTCAGTCACTAACTTCATCCAATCGGTACTCACGCGGCTACGAGTGCCGTCAATCCAGGGCATAATGTTTTTCTGAATAAAGCCGGAATCTTTGGCAAACGCCTCATTGAACGCAGCGGCTGGATCGCCATGCATTGGTGACTTTAACAACAAACTCGCAGTGGCACGTTCGGCTCTGGCAACAATCATCTCTG
>CAYZUI010000072.1:0-8805 GCA_964481945.1 uncultured Gammaproteobacteria bacterium | reverse complement strand
TGAACACTCACCATGAGACCAATGGTAAACCAAATGTGCATGATGTACAACACGGAAAAAGTATTATATTGCACCAAAATCCCGGTGAGAGCAGCCACCAAAGCCAGCAGCGTAGCTTTCAGAAAAACATGAGTTGTTTTACGGAGCGCTTTCCATGAGCGCAGATATAACATCACCAGCAGACTCATCATAGCGGTGAATCCAATGAGGCCGGTTTCCGCCAGTAACTCAATATACTCATTATTCACAATCTTGTAGCCCTCGCTCGGTGTAATCAGTGGATGATACGATGCATACGGACCGAAGCTGCCAGGTCCAATACCGATCCAGGGATGTTGCCAGAATATTTCTTCAGCGATCTCAAATGTTTCAACTCGTTCATCGTAGGAAGCGCCACCAAAAATATTTGCGACATGCTCGGTATAACCTTCCAGTTGTTCTGTACTATTGAGAAAACGATACGCTATACCACTAGCCACCGCAATACACAGTACTAAGGGAATGAATATACGAGGCCGCAATAATTGTTTCCAATAGACCAAGGCGAGACACAAACCGGTTACAGCCAGAGCAATGTAACCACCGCGCGACACAGTAAGAATAAAATTGATTCCACCTAGCATCACCAACAGCAATAACCACAAGGGCTTAATCCGGCTAGCTTTACTTAGCCATAAACTACTAGCAACACTGAGGGGGATGAGGAGGTAATTGGCGAAATAGAGCGGTTCCAGCGCAGTGGACTGCACCCGGGGGAAACCCAAAATAGCTTTAGTGTATTGCGGTCGTAAACCTGTCAGACTAGTGGGTAAGCCAGCGATATCACCGAGAAACTGATATAAACCAAACACACTTACCACCCCCATGCTGATCAGCAGTATCAGGACGACTTTTTCCACATGTTTGGTATGACGAACGATACTTGGTAGAATCACTGAAAGCCCAGCCGTAAATAGAATGAAGATAGTCACCAACAACGATCGTTCTAAATTTGGTGCATTCACTAAAGCGACCACTGCCACCATTAAGAAGCTCACCAGGGGTAGCAGTATGGGATACGGTCGAAACTTAAATGAACCCAGCCATAATCCGCGAAGAAACCAAGCCGCTACGCTCAAAATGGCCACTACTTGGCTGATGCGGATAGTGACGCCAGCGATATCCACCGACCCGATACGTTCAAACGGTAGAAAAAAAGTCAGCAAATATATACCGGCCATCGGATTCAAAGCAATCGCTAGGCCACAAGCTAATGCCACTAACCCAGCGAAAACATATTGTCCGCTGATATAGGCTGCCACGCTCCCAAGCCCAATCGCGGCTAGGAGACAACCCAGCCACCATAGCCAATGTTGTTTAACGTGCGCTAAACAGGTTGTCATAATCTTGAATCATGCGGCGTTCTTGAAATAGTTCTAACACCCGGATGCGCCCCTGACTGGCTTTATACAAGGCCAGCTCATAATTATGGTAGACATCAAGCAAAGCTTCCGCGATGGCTGACGGACGATGGGGCGGAACCAACCAACCGTAACGATCAACAATTTCGGTTAAACCACCGGTGGTGGTGGCAATGACCGGTTTGACAGTGGCTAAAGCTTCAATCATGACAATGCCAAAGGTTTCGCGTCGGGTGGAGGGTAATACCAACACATCACACTGTTTAATGATGTTCGGTATATCAGTACGAAATCCAGCAAAGCTGACCTGATCAGTCAATCCAAGTTGTTCAGTGAGTTGGGTAAGCTCATGACGTTGTGGGCCATCACCCACAATGGTTAAGGTCAGATTTGGTAACTGATGTTGAATCTCAGGTATGGCCCGTAGCAGATCATCGATACCTTTTTCAATGGCCAGGCGGCCAATAAACAGAATACGGAAATGCTGTGATAAATCTTCAATGCGTGATGGGGTGGGAGTAAACTCTCGCATATTCACGGAATTATAAATCACTTGAATATGATGCGTCGGGACACCTAGTTTAATCAGTTGTTCTTTCACTGCCTCAACCACAGTTACCACAGTGGCGAAATGTGACCACAAGCGATACAACCAGCGTAAGGGGCTGGCTAGTAACCAACGTTCAATTTGCAGGTGTTCCATCCAAATCACTTTAATACCCAAGAGCTTGGCCCAGGGCGTAAGCAATACTTTTTCCGTCAGTGATAAACAAAACAAGACTTGGATATGATAATGAATTTTGTAGGTCACTAAGTGCCAGGCTAAATTAGCCAGAATAACTGGCCAGGTGACAAAGAAAAGTAACAACGCTTTTGGCGTCACCGGTTCAGTGCCCGCCCAAATGCGCTGTCGCTGCCAACCGCGCTGTTCAAATTCGGATAACAATACGGGGCAAGACGATACTAAATAAAAATGGTGGTTAGCGGCTAATCGTTCCACTAAGGTAATGGTATGCTTCTCGCCACCACCATACATTGATGAAAAAGGGAATTTTAGAATGAGGACGTTTTTTCTTTCCATAACGTTGTTTTCAATTCGTCCACCGTAATACCTTTTAATACTAATAACGCTCCTCCATACAACAGACCGCCAGCTATGATTACTAAGAGGAGTGGCCAAGTTTGCATGTAGTAGACGCCAATGCCCATGATGATGGTGGCGAGGGTAATACGGCCAAGATCAAGCCATGCCGGCAAAGCTTGGGTTGCGCGATAAATAATCCACAGAGAAATAATCACCATCATGAGTTCCGAATAAACCGTTACCCAGGCTGCTCCAAAATAAGAATAGGTTGGAATCAACCACAGGTAACCGGCTAAAGCAGTCACAGCGACAAAGGCATAACCACCGATGATGGCCCGTTGTTTATTGATTACCACCACAACATAGCCAGTCAATGTTCCAACATAAATGGCTGCCACGGCTAAAATGAGTATGCGAAACAACTGGCCCAGTATGGCAGGATTGTCAGTAAATTGTTCACCAGCCAACACCAACATCAACGGTTGAGCCAGAAACCAACCTCCCACCACCAGCGGGGCCGCCATGATCCATAAGAGATTAATGGCTCGTTGGTATAAGGTGACGAAGTTCGTGTGATCATGTTGTTGGAAACGTTGGCTTAGCACCGGCATCAGTAAACCAACCAACATCGCTGGTACGGTAATTAACACTTCCAACATTTTATACGGCACGCCATACACACCCACAATGGCTTGGGCATGAAAGAAACTTAAAATAATGGTATCCGATTTGAAATAGATCAGATTAAAAGCGATAGCAATAGCAATCGGCCAACTTTCTCGTAAGACCTTTTTCCAAATCACCCAATCAAATGCCCAGTGCAGTTTGGTGTAACGGCGACTGGCTAGCCACAACACCAGACTTTGCATACCGCCGGCCACAACAATAGCAGCTAAAATATATAATACGTTGGTTTTGAATAGATAGATGACCGAAACAGTCGATAACACCAAGACCAGTTTGCTGGCGACTTCAGCCAACGCCACCCAGCCCATAGCGAAGTGTTGCTGAAAAATCGCTTGCCAGAGCTGATTCATCGTAATGAAAAAGAAGTTGGCGGCAATCACCACTACACCCCATTGTACAATGACGGGGTATTGCGGGATCAACCAAACTGTACCGCTGGCTATAAGCAAAAAGGCCACAGCGGTCACGGCGCGAAAGGAAAAAATATTATTTTGCAATCGGCCGTCAGCATTGGCTGGACTATTGATTTGTTTAAGTAAGACCACATATAAACCTAAGTCCATCACGATGGCAAACAATTGCACGAAGGAAATAGCCGTGGTCATGTTGCCATACCCTTCATCACCCAGATAACGAATCGTCAGCAAGGCCACCACAAAACCAATGGCGGTGCCAATAATTTTTCCGCTAAATTGCAGCGCGGTATTGTGCGCGATTTGTCGCAGCAAAGACATAAAGTAGGTCCAGACTATACAATAAATGATTGACTTAGTCAATAATTCGTGATACAGTGAAGCACTGAAGTATGAGAAAAATAATCGGCATTATCACATGTATCTATTTTTTTCTCGGTACTGCGTTCGTGGCCGATGCTACAACAATGCGTCCAAAAATTCGAGTAGGCTTATATGAGACCAGTGATCCAGTTATCGTTGTGGTGAATGGTAAAAGCACAGTTGGCACACACGTTGTTCCAACCAATTCAGCCATTACGTTAAGTTATGATGCCACCACAGCCTTGTACACGGCTGCCACGGCGGAGTGGTCAGAGACGTCGGTTGATCCCAGGGTGGTTGATCCGATTAAAAAAAATAAAGTGGCCACCATTACCAATTATTCCAACCCGCCAGACTGGGATACCGCCTTGAATGATAATCAGTTTTATGGATCAATCGAATTGAATGATGGCTGGGTGGTGAATGAACTTGGTATTGAAAATTATGTGCAGGGAGTAGCGGAAGCCGGTAATGAAAATGAACCGGCGTATTTGAAAGCGCTTTATACTGCAGCTCGCACCTATGTGTATTTTTTGTATCTGTATCCTACTAAACATGCCGGTGAACCGTATTTGGTTGATACAACGGCTAATGATCAAGTCTATCGGGGGTATGGTTTTACCAATCGAGCACCAAATATTTCCGCGGCCGTGGTTGCGACCGCTGGTATGATTGTGCACTATAATGACGAACCGGTGGTGACACCATATTTTTCGCAAAGCGATGGTCGCACGCGAGCTTGGAGTGAAGTCTGGAACGGAGATTATCCTTACTTGCAATCCGTTGATGATCCCTGTTGCGTTGATGATTCTCTACTTGGACATGGAGTGGGGATGAGTGCCAAAGGCGCCCGCTATTTTGCCGAACGAGAGTATTGGCACTGGCGAGAGATTTTACAGTACTATTATCAAGGGGTAGAACTCAAGCAGATGTGGTAATCAACATCGCGTCTCCAAAACTAAAGAAGCGATATTTTTCTTTGATCGCTTCGGCGTAGGCTTGATCGATCAATTCTTTTCCGGCGAAGGCACTGACTAACATGAGTAACGTGGTTTTTGGTAAATGAAAGTTGGTAATTAATGCATCAATGGTATTAAATTGGTAGCCGGGATAGATAAAGATATTTACCCAGCCTTCATTGGTTTGACCACGAAACGCTTCGACGGTACGGCAGGATGTTGTACCCACCGCTACTACTTTATGTCCACTTGCCTTAGCTTTGGTAATGGCGTCGGCGGTTGACTGCGGTAGTATGGCATACTCGGAATGCATTTTGTGCTCAATAATATTATCGGTTTTGACTGGAGCAAACGTACCCAAACCCACATGTAAAATCACCGGTACAATCACCACACCCTTGGCCCGAAGCTGTTGTAATAACTGCTCGGTAAAATGTAAACCTGCGGTTGGGGCCGCTACCGAACCGGCTTGATCAGCATAGACCGTTTGGTAACGTTCCAACGGTTGGGCTGTTTTGATGTAGGGCGGTAACGGTACTTCACCATACTGGGTAATATCCGCAGTGTTAAAACTCACTTCCCACATCTCTTCAATCGGTTGTATCACAGTTGCTTTGATAGCGTCGTGAATTTGGATAATCATTCCCGGCTGCACAGAACCTTTTACTAAACAGTGCCAGCGATTATTGTCGAGTGGAGTAAGCAAAAAAATTTCTACTTTACCACCGCTGGGCTTGATGCCATGTAAGCGGGCTTTGATGACCTTTGATGTGTTAATCACTAAAACATCACCGAACGAAAAATAATCGATGATATCAAAAAAATTTCGATGCTCAAATTGACCGGTATTTTTGTGGATTACCAATAGACGTGAGTGATCACGCGGTTCCAGCGGTTGCTGGGCAATCAAGTGCGGTGGTAAGTTGTAGTCAAAGTCACTTAACTTCAGAGGGTGGTTCACTAACAGTTTTATAGAGCGATTCTCTCTTGGTGGCAGCATCATTGGCGCGCACGACTAAACGAGCCACTTCTTCTGGATGGGGTACTTGTAAAAAAGCGAAACGTTGTTGTTCAGCAGCCGTTTGAATGTAGACATTTCCGTAATCCAGTAAAGTTTGCAGATGACCATGAGTTTCGGAAGTGACATCTTGCACTTTGGTAATATTCAGTTCGGAAATAATCCGATCAAACAAACCACGTTGTTCAATATTAATAATACGTTGATCGGTCAACACCCAGATATCCAAATGGTAATCAACAAATGAGTGATAAAATCCTAACCAGGCGATCATATAATATAATGACGCCAGTAAAACACCCAACACAAACCAAAATCCTTCAGCTGGTACCTGCCAACCGAGGGCATAGTAAAAAAAGATAAACACCACAATCGGCAACACATTTAAACCGACAATCCGCAGGATTACACTGAAAAAAATAAGCCAATGCCGCCGCAACAAGGCAATGACATGTTCATCATTGCGTTGGCCAGGAAATTGTTGAACTGGCTTTATCGTCATAGGGCATCAATCGTAAACAACTGACCACTTTCAGCCCAAGGGACGTTCCGGAGAAAAATCACGGTAAAAATAATGAGCAAAACGATCACGCTGCCAACCAGTGTGGTGATCACGAAACCGGTGAAACCAAAATAACCAAAGCGGCGCAGATGGTATAAATTAAAAAAGAAAAACACGGCACCCAACAGGACACTCAACAGGTAGACAATGCCAAGAATTGAATACGGAATCGCCACGTTGGTAGTATAAGCTAGAGCAAGCGGGCCTGCAAATCGACGGGTGGAGTTTTACCAAGATGCTGATAGGCTATCGGTGTGGCCACACGGCCGCGCGGCGTGCGCGCTAGAAAGCCAATTTGTAGCAAAAACGGTTCATAGACGGTTTCCAGCGTATCGATATCTTCTCCGATGGTGGCAGCGATGGTTTGAATCCCCACCGGGCCACCTTGAAATGTATCCATAATGGTTTGTAAGATTTTTCGATCAACCGCATCTAAACCCAAGGGATCAATATCAAGCAGATCAAGCGCCGCTGTGGCAATGGCGTGATCAATCATGGTTTCTGGATGATGCACTTGGCCGTAATCTCGTACCCGTTTGAGTAAACGATTCGCAATCCGCGGGGTACTGCGAGCGCGACTGGCAATTAGTTCAACCGCTTGATCATGCATCGCCACAGAGAGCATGCCGGCTGAACGTTGAATAATTTGGGACATTTCTGCCGGTTCGTAAAAGTTCAGTTTATAGTGTGCTCCAAAACGATCACGCAAGGGTGCTGACACTAAACTGACACGGGTGGTAGCGCCAATCACCGTAAACTTTGGCAGGTCTAGCCGTAACGTCCGGGCAGCTGGACCCTTGCCAATGATCACGTCTAAAGCATAATCTTCCATAGCGGGATAAAGTACTTCCTCAATAATTTTATGTAAGCGATGGATTTCATCAATAAACAGAATATCGCCCTCACCCAAATTGGTGAGAATAGCTGCTAAATCGCCGGCCCGTTCGATGGCTGGTCCGCTGGTCACTCGGATATTCACCCCCATCTCTTTAGCAATAATGTGAGCCAAAGTGGTTTTTCCTAAACCTGGCCCACCATGTAACAGCACATGTTCAATCGGTTCTTTCCGTTGCCTGGCCGCTTGTAGGAAGATGTTTAAGTTATCTTTAATTTGTTGTTGACCAATATATTCAGCCAAGGTAGTTGGACGCAACGAATTTTCCACGGCTCGTTCCGCCGTATCCTGGGTTGGGCCAATGATTCTATCGACGCTGGCCATAGCGTTTCACTCGAATCAATCCACCAACCGGAATGACCGCCACGCCTTTTTTTTCAATGGCATCCAATAATAAATTCATGCCAATGGAATCAGATGAAATATGTCCGGCAATCACGACATTAAGATGATGTTCTTCAGCCACTTTACGATGATCCTCTTTCATGTGCATGCCAATGACCGTGCCAACACCGGCGTGCGATAGTTGAGCGAACATTTCTTTGGCGCCGTTGGTGCCGCCAGTCATTTCGGTACAGACAATGCGACCACACCGCCGCTTCGGGCTACCGGTATACAAACACGGACCGGATTTTTGTTGTTTGGCAACTTGATATTCCGGAATGGTCATCAGTAAATCCAACACATCACTCACATAGTAGAGTTTCTTTTGGTGTTTTTTGATCAGGTCACCAAAGAAGGAGGCGACCATATTATCGGTAAAGGTGTGAGTGGACATGTAAGCCATATTCAGTAAGCGTGCGACATCCACCGTTTTATGATCGTTAATCGGTAAGACGCCCCGATTCACTTCCGCCATGCGCGTGTGTAAGAGATTCTCCGCCACGTGTACCGGTACGCCAGCTTGATGCATAATTTCCACCTGCACGTTCATCACTTCAGGCAAGTCGGCTAAAGCAATGCCATGCGGGTGATGACTCATGACCAAATCGATGTTACCCAGGCGATCGGCCAGCAACAATTCATCCTCATCGGCATCAATACCGGCAAACATTCGCTTAATTGGTTGATTTGGTTTTGGATTATTCAAAATCCGGCTGTCAGAGTAAGGGTTCTTGAAATACTCTTTATCAAAGTACTTTTTTTCTTCGCCAGACATTTTTTCATAACTCTCTTTGTAACGACGTAATTCATCCCGCACCACAGTTTTACCGCGGGGGTCAGAAGCAATGGCCATTTTCAGGCCGAGATCGTAAATGGATTGAACGGTCATCATATTTGATACATCATTGGTTATCTTCACGTTAGAGACGTACCAGACATAATATATGGATCAAGAGGTAGGTGTCAATGTGTGGGTTTTGAGATGTTGTCCAGGGGACCGCGTGGGAAGGAATCTGGCCGAAGCCGTCATCCACCTACGC
>CAYZUI010000071.1:0-3754 GCA_964481945.1 uncultured Gammaproteobacteria bacterium | reverse complement strand
CGCTCACCGGATCTGGCACAATCTGATCCACCACGTATGTTTTACCATGCACGGTTTCGATGTGCAGTGGACCGTCGTGACCGTTTACTGCCGTCACCACCCAACCATCGCTGCTTAACACCACGGCCGGTCCCAGGATGACAGCGTTGGCTTGCACCATCACCAGCGCTTCGGCTTGATCATCTTGTAATTTTTGGACAATGAACGCCGCGGCCGAACCAGCGTTATTGGGCACCACCACAATATCTGGAGTATCCGGCATCAACCATTCCCACTGATACACCCGCGCCACTAAGGCTCCGGCAAAACCGGCTGCTAAACTCAATAATAAACTTAGTATCAACCAACCCGTGCGCCGGGGTTGCGTTGGTACCCATTTGTGTCGTTCACTGGGGGCAGTGGGAATAGGTAACCGTTCCATCGTGTTTAATGATAGTACCAATCAGCCGTGACGAACAAGATCACTAACGCCAAGGCCGCGGTAATTAAATAACGCAACACCAGCTGGGTAGTCAGCGTTTTCGTCTAATGGTGGCGGCTTAAATGCAACAATACGTAAAGCAGTAACGTCATGGTAATACCGGATACAAAAAAACTCACCGGCCAATAATATAAGGCCACGACCACTTCCGTCAGCACCAGGCTCAAGACCAGCACAAATACTCTGGCTTTCCGCCAAGCAATTTTTTGCATCCAAAAGGTTTGCCAAATCATCGCCGCGGTCAGGAGCAAGGCGGCGATGAACATGTAGCGTAAGCGGGTTAACCGTAAGATGGAAAAAATGAACAAGCTGACATAGACATAAAACGAGGCCAACAACGTACTGTACATGGAAATATGTTCGAGTGAAAACGGAATATAGCGAGTGGGTTGAAACAGAAACACCGATAAATTCTTTTGCAGCAAGAAAAAAAATGTTCCCGTCACCAGCACCACCAACCATTGCACGAACCATTGCTCTTGAATCAGCAAAAAGGTATAGCCACCCAACACCAACATGATCATGGGCAGAGTCAGGCCAAGATATTCTAAACGCCAGTGCGGCTGCCGCATAATCACGATCACCGCCACAGGCAACAACACCAGGCCAATACTCCACACCCACCAATACAGCGGTTGGGCCATACCTAACCAGAGCAGCATTAGGCTGCCTAGTGTTGTCCAATAAGGAGTGATCCGCTTAATTATCAACATCCGTGGTATAGTCAATGTCTTGCCCGCTGGGTGAAAATTCGGCCGAGCTGACCCCTTCATACAGTCGAGTGGCCTGCCGAGCCGGTATATCATAGCGATACAATTCACCGCTGACAACCACCAACAGGGCATCGTTACTCGGCGAAAATTCCAATTCGGTTGGTATGGCGGCTAAGCCAAGAATCACCTCACCGTCTAACAGCAAGGCATATTTGTCACCCACCGCTGTGACCGTAGCAACATATTGCCGATTGTCCGATACAGCTGTGGCCAGTGACGGCCCTGTCTCTGCCGCCGGTGGCACTGCCCCGCAGCCAACGAAAAAAAATATGCCGATCACTAGCCACGGCTGGCTGCGCCTCATTTGAGATAGAGATAAATCATGGTAGCCGCCAGCAACAACACCAGTACCGCCAACACATTATTGATGGTAGCCGCCAGCTTGGCATGTTTTGACCACTTGTCGGGCATACTATTATTTCTTGACGAAGCCTTCAATCGCCTTTAACACTTCAATGGGTGTCACAAATACGACGGTGTTTGATTCATCAGACGAGATATCATTGATACTGTTCAAGGTGCGCAGATGTAACGCACCGGGCGCTTCCGCCATCATTTTCGCCGCTTTAGCCAGATTTTCTGCCGCCACCACTTCACCTTCTGAATTAATAATGGTGGCGCGCTTTTCCCGTTCCGCTTCGGCTTGCTTGGCCATGGTGCGCTTCATGCCTTCCGGCAATTCAATATGTTTCAGTTCGACGCTGACCACATCAATCCCCCACGGATCAGACGCTTCGTCGACAATACCCATAATCCGCTTAGCGACATCGTCACGATTGGCCAACAACTCATCCAAACTGACTTCACCCACCACGTTACGCATGGTGGTTTGGGCTAACTGCGACGTGGCATAAAAATAACTTTCCACCTCTAAAATCGCTTTCATCGGATCGGCCACTTTATAGTAAATCACCGCATTCACTCGCACCGAAACGTTATCCTTGGTAATGGCATCTTGATCCGGTACATCCACCGCCTTAATACGAATATCAACCCGCTGGAGTTTCTGGAATATCGGAACAATGATGCGCCAACCGGGTTGTTTCAGGCCGGTATATTTCCCCATGGTGAACAATAAACCCCGTTCGTACTGTTTGACTTCCCGCAAAAACAACACCAAAACCACCACTAAACCAAATCCGCCAAAAATGCCTAACGAGATCAAACCGACGATGATTTCTCCCATAGCGTGGAGTATAGCACAAGGTGTGGACTATTCAAGATGCTGAATAAAAACTTGTCTGTGACATCACTCCGATAGCGGTACTCGGCTTGGGTCATGTGGGTATAGCGCAATTCCCGGCCAAACTGGACCTTAAAATCATCCAACAACTGTTGCAGCTGCCGGACGGGAATATCTCCAACGATGAATAAATCTATGGCGCTGCTTGGATCATCCACAAAATACCCGTGTAAACTGACGTATTGCACCTTGGCGGAACGACAGATGCGCTCAATGACATCTTTTTCCAGCGTCACTCGGGCTTTAATTAATAAGGCCTTCAACTCCGGATAGAGCGGGAAACGCTGATTCACGGTGTAATACTTCTTGCGTTGTTCTAAGGTCGCTTCCACTAACCCAAGCTGTTCCAAGTGGCCAAGTTCACGCCGGACCGAATTAATCTGCTCATGGATCGTCCGCGTCAGCTCACGCACAAACCAGCGTTGGTCAGGATGACTGACAAACAGGCGTAACAGCTTCACCCGGGTCCGTGAACCAAACAGTTGTTCAAGCATGGGATCAGTATACCAAACATACCAATATGTGCCATGATCATGTAACCCACACACCTGAAGTGTGGGGTTACGTTTATTAACCCCACGTTTTAGACGTGTGGGTTAATAAACCTTGCCTATTCGATAAATCTTCAATATAATAACAGCCATGAATAAGCCAGTGTTTGGTGAACTGTTTCTGGACCGAACCGACGGTCGTAACGCGATTCATCTCTTTACGGCTCAACCCACGCCGCTGGAAGCTACCAATATCGGTCGAGCCTTTGCGCTGATTGAATTTGACCAAGCCGAACCGTTTACCGAACAACTGGTCCAGACGATCGATGAGACGTTTGCGGATGCTTTGTATCGCTCCACCGATTTTTCCGCCGAAGCCGCTTTTGAACGCGCTTTGCATAAAGTGAACCTGGCCATCCATGATTTGATCAACCAGCACAGCGAAGCCTGGGCCTACCAAACCAATGCCCTGCTCGGCGTAGTGCATGAGACGTCGGTGTACGTCAGCACCACCGGTAAAATTGAGGGCTATTTAGTCCAAGGCGAAACCATTACGGATATTATTCAACGTTCGCAAACCACGGAAGTGCAACCATTGAAGTTATTCAGTTCTATTGTGTCTGGTAAATGTCCAGAGCGCGGCGGCTTACTGTTCACCACCAGTAATTTGCTCGATTACTTATCGCTAGAAAAACTGCGCCGCATTGTGAAGGATCACGGCGCCTTAGACGCGGTGGATTATTTAACGCAAGTCCTGTCTGAACAC
>CAYZUI010000070.1:0-4349 GCA_964481945.1 uncultured Gammaproteobacteria bacterium | reverse complement strand
GGTGCAACTGTCTCCGGTACGGTTACATTTAATGACTGTACCATAAAGAATAATACTGTTACTACATTAAGTGGTAATGGGGGAGGTCTGTATATGAATAGCGCAAATTCCCTCACCATCAATCGTTCCACTATCAGCGGGAATTCAACCAACGCAGCTGCTTCCACTGATGGCGGAGCGATAGCGATAGGAAGTACTGCGACGTTAACAGTCACTAACTCAACGATCAGTGGTAACGATACTGGTGCGGGTGAAGGTGGCGGAATTTATACGGCTGGCACCGGAGACTCAACCATCACTCACTCCACTATTGCCAGCAACACGGCAGCCAATGGCGGAGGGTTGTATCATAACAGTACCGGAACTATGACGATTGAGCATACGTTGTTGGCGGATAATACCGGAACTTCCAGTGGAACTGAATGTGGCGGCAATAGTATTGTATCCAATAATTACAATATTATTGAAAATACCGCTAACTGCACTATCAGTGGAACGACCACGAATAATGTTACTGGATCAGACCCGGGACTAACGGCGCTGGCAGATAATGGTGCTAGTCACAGAACGCATAAAATTACGAGCACCTCTGTGGCATATGATGTCATTCCATCAGCGACCTGTGACACTGAATTAACCACTATGGAGGATCAGCGTGGATTAACGCGACCGCAGGGTAGTAATTGCGATATCGGCGCCTATGAAGTAGACCAAACCGATCCGGTGGTCACGGTCACCACCGGTGATGATAGCGTTGAATGCAGTATAGACACATGGACAGATGCCGGAGCAACTGTTTCTGATAATTTTTCAACAGGTCTAACAGCTTCCGCATCTGGCTCCGTGGTTGAAGAAACTCTAGGCACGTACACCATCACGTACACTGCTACGGCTGACAATGATGGCAATACTGATACCGATACCAGAACCGTCACGGTACAAGATACGACAGCTCCGACGATTACACTGAACGGTAATGCAACCATGACACATGAAGCTGGCACCAGCTATACCGATGCTGGTGCATCCGTCAGTGACGCCTGTGACGCGAATCCGAGTATAACAACAAACGGTTCAGTTAATTCCTCAACATTAGGGGCACAAACTATTAACTATTCTGCTTTAGACGCTACGGCTAATACATTATCGAGCAGTCGAACTGTCACAGTGCAAGACACGCTAGCGCCGGTCATCACATTACTTGGTGAGAGTGCCGTGATAGTCGCAGAGGGAGATACGTATGCCGATGCCGGTGCTACTGCATCAGATTCGTTTCAAGGTAATCTCACTACGAATATTGTCACAGTCAATTCGGTCGACACCGCAATACTCGGCAGCTATACCATTACATACAATGTGAGTGATAGTTCGAACAATGCTGCTAGTCAGGTCACCAGATCAGTTACAGTTCAAGCAACTGATAGCACGGATGGTTCGGATAATGAAGATAATGAAGATGAAGGTGATGGAGAGGAATATAGTGAAGATGGAGATAGTGAAGATGGAGATTCTTCGGTCAAACCACAAGTCAGAACCAATGGAAAATTTATCCGCGTTTTCGTCAGTAACATCAAAGTCGCTCAAAAGAGAGTCAATAGTAAAAAAATCAAAAAGCAATTTCGGAAACTGATAGTTGGTAAGCTCTATGAAGACACAAATTATACAACGATTGTTTTTTTATCAGCAAACAAACATAAAGCTAAAGTAATAGTTTTTCGCCTCACTGAGAGTAATCAACTGACGAAAAAGGCTGCCACCTCATTCATCGTTCAACAACGCACTCAACCAAAGCTTCGATTCAAATCCTCCAAGAAGCGCATCATTGCCGCGGTGGGCAAAGGTGCAAACCAGCGTCGGACTGTTTTAAAACTCACACCCAAAGGTAAGTTAAATAAAATTCGCTAGAGGTCTGCTTTATTGGTATGATTATTCAATGAAAAAATTCGGTATCGCACTTATTGTGCTGGGCATAGTTGCGCCAGTGTGGCTGATGGCGGACGATGTATCTACCATTAAAAAAATTCGGGATGTCAGTTTCACAGGCATTACTCACGATCAAGTGACGGTACAATGGTCAGCACCAACTGGTTCGAACCTGCGCTATCGCGTGTGGTTAAAAGATGCCTCGGGGAATACGTTAGCTAAACGTCGCACGCCACAGGCATCACTAGTGCTGACGCATTTGTATCCGGAGACCAAATACTATATTAAAGTGCGTGCCGTTCAGTCTCCACGTATCAAAGGCAAGTGGTCGATTGCCCAATCATTCACCACTACGGCCAAACCGCCGGTTATGACTACAACGATTTTTGCTGGCGATGTCATGTTGTCGCGTCATGTGGCCCGGGCCACAGAGCGCACTGGCGATATGGCTGCACCGTTTATCAACATTGCTGACGAATTCAAGCAGAACGACTTAGCCTTTGTGAATTTGGAGGCACCTTTTAAAGAATATGGGCCATGGGATGTACCGGATGAAGCCATGACATTTAAGGTCAATCCGCGCATGGTGGAGGGATTGCAGTTAGCCGGTATCGATATTGTGTCGCTGGCCAATAACCATATTTATAATGCCGGACAAGCAGGGGTGGATTATACGAAACAGTATTTGGCGGATAATGGCATTGCTTACTGCTTGGAGCACTGGGATATTCGGGAGGTGAATGGGCTGCAGTTTGCGTATTTGTGCTATTCGTATGATCTCAATCTAGATACCAATAAACTGATCGCTGATCTTCAAGAGGTGCAGAACCTCGGTGCCGATGTGATTATTGTCTCAATGCACAACGGCGCGGAATATACTGAAACCATCAGTAGCTCGCAGTCAAATTTTGCCCACCTGGCTATTGATTACGGCGCCGATCTAGTGATTGGCCATCATCCGCATGTAGTCCAACGGATGGAGGAATACAATGGCAAGTACATTTTTTACTCGCTGGGTAATTTGATTTTTGATCAAGATTGGTCGTGGCCAACACAATTAGGTGCGGTGGTGAAAGTAACCTGGGAGAATGATCAGGCCAAAAAGATTGAATTCAAGCCGATTAAGATTGATGATGATTTTCAGCCTCGCTTAATGGATTTTGCAGAAGGGAAAGAGGTGCTGGGTAGATTGCAGGTGAGTGATTATGAACTGGTGATAAACTGAACCATTTCAGCTTAGTGTATTTCTATTATTGCCAGTCCCGCTCGCTTATTCTAGTAGTTTTACCCTTATTACTTTCAAATTTTGGCAAATCATTCATTGTTAACCACTCCTCTTCCATGGCGAATTGTTGAATCGGTGCGCATCTGAATCTAAACTGAACATTAGTAGTTAAATCTGATAAATATTGAGCAGCGTCTTCATAATCTTGCAAGTGCGACGGTAACTGTCCGCGAACCTTCAATTCAGCGATGTAGGCATTAGCCACATGTGTACTTACTCCCATGGCTTTATCTAAATGAGCTAACAGCCAAAATGGTTTAATAAAACTTTCTGAAAATTGATGCTCATCAGTGTCTGCCATATAGCCTTCTCCATAACGATGAATATTTTGAATCCAGAATCGCAATATCTTGGAAAGCATTTTAGGACCTATAGACATCACACTCCAAAATCGGACTGAGAGGTGGTATACTTAAGGAGTGAAAAGCCCTAAGTTACAGGCTAAACAAGAAAGAGAACTACGTAATTTTATCCTGCTCAATGTGCACACGAGCCGAGAAGTGAAGCGGGCTCAGGCGGTCATTTTGGTGGACAAAGCAATTAAGCTGGCAGATATTTTTGCACTCACAGGCTTGGGACGATCCCAAGTATTTAACCTCCGACGGCAGTATTTGAAACAGGGCTTAATGGCGATTGCGGACAAACACAGGTCCAATCCTAAAGAACTATTGACGAACAAACAGAGAACTGAAATTATTGCAGCGGTTTCTAGAAAAAAACCCGGTGAGTGCGATCCCTACTTTGCAAAAAACGATTATTGGACCACGGGCATAGTAGGCGAATATATTCGACGTCAGTACGATGTCACCTACAAATCCAAAACTTCCGTCTATCTCATTTTCAAGAAAGCTAGTTTTTCCTACCATAAACCGGGCCGAGTGTATCACAAAAGAAATGAGCAAGAGGTCATTGCATTTCGGAAAAAAGCCCAGAAACTATTGAAGAAAGCGTTCACAGAAAAAAACACGGCCGTGTTGTGTGAAGATGAAATGGTATTGTCCACGCAAACCACGTTTCAAAAAATGTGGCTGAAGAAAAATGACTATCCAAAAATTGAAGTTTCCAATGACAAAAAAGCTTGTAGTGTGTATGGGTTTCTCAATATTAAAACAGGTGATGAACACGCCTTCAAAACCGATTG
>CAYZUI010000069.1:0-2623 GCA_964481945.1 uncultured Gammaproteobacteria bacterium | reverse complement strand
TGGTCGCATTATAACAAGTGTGCTATACTCTGGCTAATGCCGATCAAACGCACTACAGCACTGGAACGACGACGTGACTGGCCCACCGTCATGTCTCATGTGGCATACGTCTGTGCCGCTGTTGCCTTCGTGTTAGTGGTCGCACAATTTTGGTTGTATAGTCTTCACTTCAATCGCATTTTTAACAACGCTACCGTGTCCGCAGTCACGTTGACAAATGGGCAAACCTATTTTGGTCGATTAGAAAAATTTGGCACACACACCGTCGTGTTATTCAACCCATATTATTTGCAAGTCAACCCGACCACGACCGAAACCACTGATCCGGCAACCACGGAAGCAACCGGTGACAGTTCAAATTTGCAACTCAAAAAACTGACTGATGATTTTCATCAGCCTAACGATTATCTGATCATCAATCGAGATCAGGTTTTATACTGGCAACATTTAGAGCTCGGTTCTCCCATCATTCAAGCGATGGTAGATTACCAAAGCGCTGAATAGAGGCATGCCATGGCATGTCTTTACTCGTCGTCCGATTTGCGACGTTTCTTGGAGCGTCCAGCCGTGAAGGATTTAATAAATTCCAGAATCGATCCCACCTGATTACTGACGGCCGCTAAGGAATCAACGGAATCGTTCACCTTATCTTTTAAACCAGCCATAGTTTCATCTAACTCTTCCATTTTTTGTCGAAAATCTGTAATCATCTCATTGCTTTGCCGCGAAATTTGTGCCACATAATACATAATCCACACCAAAAAAACCGTAAAGACACCGATGCAAACCGCAACGGTGATGTATAAAATATCCTGTGATGTATCGAACATAGTTGAGTTTAGTGTAGCACAATGCTAAACTTTCCGCTATATGGACGATCTCCGTGGTCAAGATCTCAAAGTAGCCTACTGGTACAATACCCATCGGGCGCAAGTACGGACGGCAGCCTATGGTGTTGCGATCGGCGCGGTGTCGATCCTGTGGTTGGTAGTCATCATTTTAGGTATACAGGTCTGGCTGGGCTGGGATAACACCAATCGCGCCATCACCGATTTAAGCACCACCCAGGTGATTTATGACTCCATTCAAGCCCCGCAAGCCTTAGTCGTGACAGATACCGCTGCCGTGAGTCATACCAGTGATACAGTGGACGTCTACGTCATCGTGACTAACCCCAACACGTATTATGCCGGACGATTTAGCTACACCGTCACCGTCAATGGCACACCCTATGCGTATCACAATGGTAGCGTCATGCCGGAGAGTACCAGCTATCTAGTGATTTCGAATCTCCCCGGTAGCTCGTCTCCGGCGGCTAGCGCTGTCATTACGGAGACAAACTGGCAACGTATCCGCGGGCCACAACCGACCGTTGAATTTATTCCCCAAAATGTGGCGTTGTCCACCAGCGAAATACCGTTGGTGGCAGAGAGCGTAGCGACCACGGCACCAGCGGATGACTTTGCTACCCCAGAGGAAACTGAACCGGTTGACGTTCCCGGTCAAACGATCTCCCAAATTACGGCTGATCTCACCAATGCCAGTGCCTATGGTTTTCGCCGCGTCACGGTTACTGCGGTGATCAAAAATTCGGCTGGCATGATTGAGGGTATCCAACAAACTGTGTTGTCCGACGTGCCATCGTTTAGTGAGTTGCCGTTATTATTTACTTGGCAACGTCGCTTTAATTTTAATAGTCAGCCGAGTATCATTGTCGAAACGGATATGTGGGACGAGGCGAACTTAATTCTACCCGGTGATAACTGACATGAGAAGATTCGTGCAGTGGCGCCGACTGGATTGGTGGCTGGTGGGAATAGTACTCGTATTAATCGCCGCCAGCACGGTCACTCTGTTTAGTTTGAATCAATCGAGCGCGGGCGAGTTATCTGATCGTTTCGAAAAACAAGTAGTCTTCGTGGTGCTGGGATTGATTGTGCTGCTGGTGGCCAGTCAACTCAATTACCGGATGTTCCTGCAATATGCCTACATTCATTATCTGATTTGGCTCGTCATCCTGATCGCGGTGTTATTCATCGGTACGACCATTCGTGGCACCACCGGTTGGTTCCAAATCGCTGGGATTAGTTTGCAACCGGTGGAATTTGCCAAAGTGGCTTTTATTTTAGCCGCCGCCCGTTTTTTAGCCGATCGCAGTTTTGCTATGGAGCGTTGGAAAACGGTGCTGCAGTATAGCGCACTGGTGTTGGGCTATGTGCTGTTCATTTTAGTACAACCCGATTTTGGTTCCGCCGCCGTGTTGGTTGGGACGGCTACAATGATGGGTTTAGTGACCGCGATCCGTCCCCGCCAATTGTGGCTGATCGGTGTCACCGCGCTGCTGTTGGCAGCCTTGAGCTGGCTGTTTGTCCTGCAAGATTACCAAAAAGATCGGCTACTTACCTTTGTCGACCCACAACGCGATCCACTGCGCTCAGGTTACAATGTCACGCAGGCGATGATTTCTGTAGGATCCGGGCAATGGTTTGGTCGCGGACTGGGTTTGGGGCCACAGAGTCAACTCCAGTTTTTACCGGAACGGGAAACGGATTTTATTTTCGCCGTCATCGCTGAAGAACTCGGTTTTGTCGGGGCCGGTGCCATCGTGTTGCTCTACACTGTT
>CAYZUI010000068.1:0-4263 GCA_964481945.1 uncultured Gammaproteobacteria bacterium | reverse complement strand
CCACCATGTCGACGCCAAGTTGATGGTAGGAGACCAATTGATCCGCCGGGATATCCAGCGACGGTCGCTTTAAAATGGGATTTGGTTGAAAAACGAGTGGCAGTGTACTCATAGGTAATGAAAGCGTTGACGTTCCAAAATTGTATCAGAATACCATTTGGCCGGATAGGGTTGACGCACCGCTTGGATCACCGGATGATCTGGTGCGTAGGTAGATAAATACAACGTCCGGACATGGTTACGCAAGTGTATCAGTTGTTGAAGCGTGTGCTCATGACTACGATAATCCGGAAAAGCCAGTTGCGCATCTAGGCTCGTAGCCACCGCGGCGGTCACGTGATCCCAGGGAATCCGACTAAAAATGGCGCTCGTCCCAATCAGAATACTGCCTGGTTCCGACACGATGTGCTTCGTCGCTGGGGTTACTTCTACCACTGGACGATCAGGGAACGCCTCTTGTAAGCGCTGCACTAACGCTGCTGTGCCAAAGCCACCTAAACGAAATGAGACGGATCCGCAGTGGGGACACTTGATTACTTGAGTGTCGGTGGACAGTGCTTGACAAGACTGACAAACGGCATAGCGAGCCACCCCCGTACGATTATGCCACAACACCATGCGATCATGGCGCCGGATAACATCCAACAACGCCGATGGATTCAGGCTAACGATCTCTGGAAGCAAGGCGTCATCCAATACAGACGTATCCACCTGATGCTGCAAGACTTGTTCAACCCGCGGCGCCTGACTGAAACAGATCACTGATCCTTGCTGTTCGACTACGTCTAACGCATGATAACGCGGTTTTTGATCCCACTGCTGATGCGCTGGATTCTCCGGATCAATCATGATCACGGCGGCGGCTTCCGTTAACGGTAGGAGGGCTAACCGTTTTGTGCCAATCAACACGGTTGACTGATGCTGGAGCAGTGCCTGAAAAGCCAGCCGGACAGAGGCGGCTCGTCGGGCTTCGACAGATACTGGTTGATATTCCAGCAAACGTTGGCTCCACTGCTTAACCTGCTCAAGCTCTGGACAAATTAGTACGCGACAGCCCGGCCGATCAGACAAAGCCGCTGTGATCGCACCGCTAATCTGATCGGTGTGTTGATAGACTCTAGTGACGGACGTCATCGGGTAGGGCAGCTAACAGAGCAGCTGGCTCGCTGATTTGATACTGCGTGGCCAGCCAGTGCAGAAAAGCGACATAGCGGTGGGGTAACACTACACCAGTGGTTTCCGTAATCAGTTTAGCTTTAGGATGGGCGGCCACATCGATCGCTACTACGACACCAGGCACAATCTGTTTGCGCCAAGGAACGCGCACCAGCTCACCGGGTTGGAGCGGCAAGGTGGTGGCGTACGTAAAACGATCCTGACCGGGAATGGTGCGCAGTTGTGGCACCACCAGGACAAATGTAGCCATCAAATCAAACTAAATTGAGCCACCAACAGACCCGAACCGCGCGCCACTTCATAGGACAAAATTTGGCTTTGGCCGCCGGCATTGGCTAGCGCCCCCGACAATAACACCAGGGTACGGAACTCGTTGACGGATTGAGCGGATTCCGCCAATTCCAAATTGAACGATTGTAATTGAGTGATATCTCCCGATGAGATGGCATCGAGCACGGCTTTATCAAACGCCTCACCGGCTGGGTGATAGCCCTGACTCGAATCGGCCGTTAAGGTATGGCCCAACTCCGCTGAACATATCAAAGCAATACGCTTATTGCTTTTGAGCGCCACGGACCGCAGCATCTGGCCAAATTTATAATGATCTTCAATACACAGCTGTGACAAACTGACCGGCACAATTTTGACGGTCGGCAGATGCTGGGTGAGGTGATACAAGGCTACCGCTGAGCCATAATCGAGTTCCGCCTGGGTAATAACATTCACCGGACAGCCGCCAGTATCTTGGTGCTCATCGGCGTATTCCCGAATTTTCGAAACGAATTCGATATCTCCATGTAAACGCAATGACGTTGTGGCATCGCCAAAATCTTCGTAGGTACAAATAAATTCAGGGGAAAAATTTACGGAAAAGCAGGCTTGATTCATTGGGGCATGCGGCGAGACCAACAAGATAGTATCTGGCTGCATCACATAGAGCTCGCCTTCCAACTCTTTCAAGGCCGCTCTGGTTTTTTCCAATTGCTCACCGGGCGCTTCCATACCGGGCAAGGTACTGGGAGAGTGGGGGACAATGGCGGCAAATACGAGTGACATATTATTTCTTCTTTTTCTTCTTGGTTAACTTCATCTCCTTACCTGTTTCATGTAATTTGAGTACCGCTTTAGTGGTGGTCACCACACTGCTGTATCCTCCCAATTGCTCTAAAATGTCACCCGAAACCACCGGACGCTTCTTGCCTTCATCCACTATGTAAATTGTATCGCGTTCTGGAATTTTCAGCAAAGTACCGTCTGCATACTTTATGGGATTTCCCTGATCGTATTGTTTCATCACTGCTGGGTCTTCCTGATGAATAGCGTACCCCTTAAACCGGTTATCGAGTACAGATTTTGACCACACCGGATGAATAATGGCCTGATCATCCAAATACGAAATAGAGCCCGTGGTGACATTCTGGAGGATCGCCCCGAGCGGATATTTATTCGCCTCCGTAATGGGGGCGGCCTCGGGAATGTCTTCTAATTCAGTCTGGTCGATCGGAATGACCTCTTCTGGATTATACCCCAACTTACGAAACACTTCGGCTGAAGTAATGGCTCGGCGTTTATGGTCGCCGTCAATCAGATAAATCCCTCCGGACGGCGCTTGAATCAAGATGAATTTTGGAACCACGATGGCATCACCCGCCGGGTAACGCTCAATAACGGCGCTCTCCACCGTAATAATACGACTAGGATCATAATTGGCCAGCAGGGCGGTGTAGGAGGTGATCGGGCGTAACTCACCCTGCTCTAATTTGTAGACGGTACCGGTAGCAACATCCTGCAGCAGACTCAAGTTGGGATAATCCAAATAACTGGAACCGCGATTGGGGAAAAATCGCTCCATCACGTCATAAAACAGGGAATTGCCGCCAACGCTGGTATCACCGCCGTAATATCCTAGCCAGGGTGTATAGGTATATAACACGGCCGTGGCTTGGTTTTGGGGTGTAATGGCGATACCATCGAGTGTCGTTTTGGCAATGCCCACACCCCAACCAGAAATAGTGCTATTCCGACTGGCTAAATCAGCCAGATACGAATTGCGAATTTTATCTCCGGCGGCATCCAGCTGTCTGGCAAAACCTTTATACTTACTTGGTTTACTGCAACCATCACACACGCCATAACCCAACACCCAATCGAGTAAATTGGTATTACTGCCGGTCACTAAACTGGATTCTTTTTGGATGGTCGCCAGGATAAATTGTGGATTCAAGCGATAACGGTACGAAGTATTATAAATAATCTCGGCAGCACTGCGGTTGATCCCATCCACATCTGTCGTACTGTAGGTGGCTAAAATGCCGCCTTGCCGTTCCAAAAAATTTTGGATGCCGGCAGTCGACATCCGCCCATAATCAGTCAGATCGTCATCACTGATGATTCGATGGGGGTTAAATGAACCAGCTTGCGTAGCCACTGGAATAAGAATGGCTAAGATTAGCCAAAATTTATGAAACATACCACTTTCAGTATAGCGGAAAGTGTGCTAATGTTCAAGTCCATGCGCTACGCACTCCTTGGCATCGAAATGAATCCCATGACCATTCCAGCAGTTCACCAACTGGTGATGAATTGGTTAACCGACCAGCCCGATCAACCGAAGGTGATCTATACACCAAATCCTGAAATCATTGTGTATGCTCAGTCGCATCCCGAGTATGCAAAAATTTTGAATGTGGGGGATTTGAATATAGCGGATGGTACCGGAGTAGTACGGTTGAGCCAGGGTCATTTGCCGGAACGCATCACTGGAACGGATGTGTTGGAGTTTATCGTTGCCCAGGCTAAACAATTACATCTGACCATTGGAGCCGTATTAAAACCGACTGGTTTATCTGTGCGTAAGGATCTACCAGACATGGTCACGACGCATGATCGCTTTCCGCAGATACCAGATGTGGTAGTGGTCGCTCTCGGTTTTCCAGAACAAGAACAGTGGGTACATGACCATTTGGCGGAATTATCGGGTTGCCGCTTGATTATTACGGTGGGTGGGGGAATCGACTTTCTGACCGGTAAACAGCACCGCGCCCCGTTGCTTTTTCGTCGCCTTGGGCTAGAATGGCTGTGGCGCCT
>CAYZUI010000067.1:0-1732 GCA_964481945.1 uncultured Gammaproteobacteria bacterium | reverse complement strand
GCCAAGGTGGCGGGCCGCAAGTGCTAGTGTTGAATCAATCCTGTAAACCGACTGGTCAAAACTGGTTTGCCTATGACAGTAACCTACGCACCGGTGTGTGGGTAGCAGCCGGTGATGTGAACAATGACGGTAAAGATGATATAGTGACGATACCAGGCCAAGGCGGTACACCGCTCGTCAAAGTATTTACTGGACGTGGTCGTCAACAAAAAAACTCATTCTATGCCTTTAGTACCAATAACACCAGTGGCGCCCAAGTGGCCATCAGTGATATTGATGGTGATGGGGATAATGAACTAATCGTGATGTCATTTGCGATTTTTAACGAATAGTTATGTGGCTTAAACACGTTACAAAAAAAACCGGACACATCCTCTTTCCTTACCTGTGGCATTATTTTACGGATGAGTATAAGGATCGGCTGCATCATCTGGTGATTGATACGCTATTATCATTCATCATTTTACTGTTGCTGGGTTCGAATGTCGTCCTTGGTGCTTGGTGGTATGTGTTTTTGATCGAACCAGAAGTTGAAGTGACCATCACTGCGCCAGATTTGGTGATTAGCGGTGCACCATTAGCTTTGACAACGAATATAGCGATCGTCAACAAGTCAGTCGATAACATTGATGTTAAATTATTATTGCCAGCCGGTTTTCAAACAGCTGATCCGCCCACGTATCATTGGGATCGTTTACCGGTTGGTCGAACTCAAACCATCAGTACAGTCGGCACATTGGCTGGCGATGTCTTTACGACCTATCGAGCTATTGCCGTGTACAATTATTCCTATTATGGCCAATATTTTTCTGGCTATAACATAGTAGAGTTTGCCGTGGATGCATCCAGTTTAGAAGTGGTAGTAGATACACCGGAACAGATTTTAAATAATGAATCATTCACCTGGACGGTGGATTATTATAGTAGTTCACTGCAAGATCGTTTTAATGTCTGTATCCCATTAGATATTCCAGATACCTTCGTGCTTGAATCCAGTTCTGTTCCGATTAGTGACAATGATACGATTGTCTTAGAAACCATTCCGGCTCACAGTGGCGGACAAATCAGCATCACTGGTTCATTTCGTAATGCGATTGGTGAAGGCAACCACATCATTGCGGTACGAGGTATCGATCAATGCGATACGGCCTACTATCAACAGGTGGCCGTACAACAGCCAATCGAGGTATTAACACCACGTCTGGTATTAAGTACAACTGGTCCTAGCGTTGTAAATGTTGGCGACCCATTACGCTATACAGTGACACAAACCAATACCGGTGATACTACATTGGATAATATTGCGACGATAATTACTGCCACAACCGGAGAAAAATACTATTGGCAGGATGGTGCCCTGGCGCCCGGGGAGCGTCGAGTTAAAACACTTACCTTAAACATTCCGGCCAGCACCAGGCAAAAAAATTTGTCGATTGGGTATTCTGTGTCAGCCACCGCCACAATCTCTGATATCGACGTAACAACATATACAGCGCCAGTGTCCGACGGAAGTAAATTTAATTCTACGCTAGCCATCAGTCAATCGGCGAATTACGATTTGGGATGCGGCCCTTATCCAATGCGCGCTTGGGATATCACCGCCGTGCGGGTGTTTTGGCAGGTAGAGGATTTTACTAATGATCTTACCAATGTCACACTGCAGGCCACGTTACCGTCGCAAGTGGAATGGACTGGACATGCGGCGGTCACAGAAGGTGGGGCCATGAGTTAT
>CAYZUI010000066.1:0-10406 GCA_964481945.1 uncultured Gammaproteobacteria bacterium | reverse complement strand
GTTTCCCCGGCCACGGCTGCATTGGCTGCTGTGCGTACGGAAGCGGTGATAACCGCATCACTGGAAGCATCGGTCACCACAAAGCTACTATCAGTAAACACATAAGATCCAGCGGTTTGTGTTCCGGTGGCATCCAAGGCATTGATCAGGCCATACCCCGACATATAATCCACTCCGGACATCGTTCCATAATCGTCTGCGGTGCTTTCTAAAATATGCCGAACGGTCCGGGCATCGGTGGTAGCAAACTTCTGCATAATCAGAGCAGCCACTCCGGCGGTGTGCGGTGACGCCATGGATGTGCCAGACATGGAGTCATACAGATCACCCGGAATCGTGGAAATAATGTCATTCCCTGGAGCCATCACGTCAACCTTGCCCCAATTGGACCAATACGTCTTGAAACCATCTTCATTGGTAGCTCCAACCGAGACCACACTGCTATAGACTGCGGGATAGGATGGTAAAGAGAAGGTGCTTTCGTTACCTGATGCCGCCACCACTAAAACATTATTTGTGGCCGCATAATCAATCGCCGCTTTTAACGTATTTGAGCTCATGGATGAACCGAGACTCAAATTGATGATATCGGCACCATTATCAACGGCGTAGCGAATGCCGTCCGCTACCGTGCTATCAAATCCCCAACCAGACCCATCCAGCACCTTGACGGGCATAATTTGGGCTGATGGCGCAATCCCCCGCACACCAACTGTATTATTTTCTGCGGCAATAATACCGGAGACATGCGTGCCATGACCATATTCGTCCTGCGGATCACTATCCGGAGCAACTGATGTCGCGTAACTGCCGATAAAATCGTAACCGAAGTAATCATCCACATAGCCATTGCCGTCATCATCCACACTGTTCCCGGCCGTTTCTCCTGTGTTCACCCAGTTGTTGGCATCTAAATCTTCGTGCGCATAATCGACTCCGGTATCCACCACCGCCACGACAATTCCAGCGCCCGTCACGCTATTGGTGGTGGCGGCATCACCGGCTTTGACGGCTGTCCACCCCCAAGATGTCTCTTGGCTCAACACATGATATAAACTATCTGGTTCAGCATACTCCACATTATCTTGCTGTTGCCAATACGCCAACGCTTCAGACACGTTAGAATCAATAGTGACTCGTTCAACGGCCTGACCAACCCGTTTCACTAAAATGTGGTCGGTGGCATAACGCTCATCTTCGTTTACCAACCAACTGGGTGAACGTTGTGACTCCCAGGGATTATCGGTCACTGTACTATCCACTACTGCCGTGAGCGGCGCAGTAGGAGCAAACACTAAACCAGACGCGGCCACCAGGGACAGCGTCAGACGACGAAATGTGGAGTGTATCATATGCCCAAAGTATATCTAAGATGCCGAGCGGCGGTCAAGCACGATTAACCCTTCGATATGCGGTGTGCGTGGAAAAAAGTTAAATATCCGAGTATTTGTGATTGTATAGCCGGCCAATAATCGTTCCACATCACGCGCTTGGGTGGATAAGTTGCAGGATAAATAGACAATGCGCTTTGGTCGAACCGTAAGCAAACGAGCCGTGACATCGTCATGTAAACCAGCTCGCGGTGGGTCGACAATGATAGTTTGGTGCTCAGTAAACATCTGCAACACTGCCTCCGCTGGACTACATTGAGCAGTATAGTGGGTAAAACCAAGTTCTTGGATATTCTGCTGAGCTGCGGCAATAGCCTGTTGATTACTATCGATAATGAGACAATTTTTGATCTGTTGATGTAACGGTAAAGAGATTGCACCAACACCACCATAGCAATCAATCACTTCGTCAGCTTCCGCTACGGCTTGTCCAATATGTGTCAGCGCTTGTTCAAACACCGGTACATTCACCTGAAAAAATCCTAATAGGTCGTGACGCAATGGCGTACCACTCACGGTGGTAGTGATAGTTGTTGACCCCGCCGCCAATAATTCCGTTGGAACCGATGCCGGACTTTTGGGGTTAGAATAATACACCGTCACGCCCAATGTGTTGGCAGCCGGAAAATCGCGATCCCGCACGAACAATCCGGCAATCGTGTCACCACGTTCATTCGATAAAATGATTAAGCTTTTTAGCTTATGATCGGTTACCGGTAACGTGCGTAACCAGGCTAACACTAGTTCAGCTGTTTGATTAATGGCGGCGCTAGCTAAGACACAAGGTGTAATGGGTTGCCGCCAATGACTGCCTCGTTTGAATAGGGCCAGACACACTTCTCCGGTGGCGGTATGAGTAAAACTGTATTCCATTTTATTACGATAGCCAGTAACTGCAGAAGCATCGATAAATTCCGGATGAATCTGTAATCGAAAATAACTCTCTTGAGCTAGTGTCACTTTCCAAGCGGCTTCGGCTTGCGGCGATACGATTTGCCAAGGACTGCACGACAGCCAATGGTCCTCTAAAGGAGTTTGCCGGTCAGGTGAGGCCGTATGAATTATTTCTGCAATACCTTCAAGGTAATTTTTTTTCTTTTTTGTAATCTGCACAGAGACAGTTTCGCTGGGTAATGCGTTCCAAGCAAACACCACTTGGTTATTGACTCGACCAAGCCCTTGCCCGCCAAACACCAGTTTTTCAATAGAGATGAGCATTCAACACACTGACGAAATAATAGACGAACGTTCCCAAAAACAAGACGCTCAAACTGCGCCGTAACGGTGTAAATTGCTCGAGTACTACGGCCATGATGAGAACAGCGACTGACCCAATCATGAAATAGACATCACGATTAAATACAGCATTATACTGCAGTGGTTGAATCAAACTGGTGAATCCTAAAATGATCACGATGTTGAGTGTAAAGGACCCCACAATGTTGCCCAGTGATAAGGCCGCTTGTTTACGCCAAGCCGCTACGGCCGAGGTGGCAAATTCCGGTAAACTAGTACCGAAACCAATAATTGTTAAACTAATGAAGGCTTGGCTCAACCCCACTAACTCGGCCAATTGCACCGCCGCTTGCGTTGTGATATGACCAGCCACGGCCAAACCAACCAGGGCCAATAAAAAATTTCGACTGACGCGCCAAAATCGAATGGGTTCTGGACCGGCCGTCTCATCAACCGACGGATGTTTTTTAAACAAATACAATGAATACATGGCAAACAAGGCGAGTAATACTAGACCATCAACCCGACTCAACATCTCACCTTGCCAAAACATGGTACTGCTGACCAAAGCCACGATCAGCATAAACATCAGCTCGCCATAATTTCTGCCCGATTTTAGAACCGCCGGACAAATAATGACCAGCGTACCAATAATGAACAAGACGTTAATCACATTACTACCGACCACCGTACCGATGGCTAAATCGGGATGGTTGGTGATGGCTGAAGCAATATTCACCACGAATTCAGGTAAACTTGTGCCAAAGGCGACCACTGTCACGCCGACAACCCAGGTTGGAATATGCCAATACCGCCCAAGTTGCACCGCGGCAGCGACAAATTTATCGGCACACCAGACTAAGGCAATGATTCCGCCGATTAAACCAATGCTGGCTAGTACCATACTAATAATGATAAGTCTTACCACTGACAATGGTACAGGCCCGATAGAGTTGTTCCAACAACACTGTAGCCGCTAAATCATGCGGCAAGGTCCAGGCGGCCAGGGCGAGCTGACTGGTGGCCACTTGTGTTACCGCCGGACTTAAACCAAACGGACCACCAATTACAAAGACAATCGGCTCGGTTTGTTGGATGGACCAATGTTCCAGCCGCTCGACAAATTGGTGAGAATCATACGATTTGCCTCGTTCATCACAAGCAATAATGACACACTCTTTCGGCAGCGCTTTAATGATGCGCTCACCCTCCCGTTCCACCGTTTTTTCCGGCTGGACAGCGGTAAATTGAAACCGCGCTAAATGAACCAGCCGTTCCTGGTACAGCTCCAACAACTCTCTCCACGGACCAGTGGGTTTAGATACGGCAATCACCTGAAATTGAAACATGCCTATAGCCTACCAGTAAATGTCCTTATTTGGAATCTCGTTGGTTTTGAAGATGAGTACGATCAAATCGCGCCGGCCGGTATTACGAAAACCGTGGCGATCACCCGGTTCACATAAAATAATGTCATCCCGTTTAATGCGATAGTTTCGACCATTCATTTGTAGGCTACCGCCACCACTGTGAATATAAAAAATCTCATAAGCTTTTTTGTGATAATGCGCGGCAATGGCTTTGCCTGGTTTAAACCGGACAATTTGGAAGCGACTCCCCTTTTGTCCTAAATCATGAGCCTCAAAAACCACATGCTTGATGTACGTAAAACGATTCTGCCAGCGTAACTTTTTTAGAGCAGCTCGTTTCATATTTAAGCTGCCATGAGATTAATCATCACATGACGACCTTCGGAGCGGCCACCATCAAAGTCAATGAAAAAAATCGACTGCCACCGGCCCAAGGCAAGTTTCCCATCTGTTACTGGGATTGTTTCACTGGCACCGTACATTAAACTGGCCAAGTGAGCTCGGGCATTTTGGCGCGGATCAATCTTATTATGCTCATAGGCGACATCTGTAGGCACAGCCCGTTGTAAATTTTGTTTAAAATCCTCCAATAACCCAGGATCATTTTCATTAATACGGATAGCTGTAGTGGTATGCGGCGAAAACACCTGCACCACACCTTGTTGCAGCTGTTGATCACGAACGGCTGTTTTCACTTGATCAGTGATATCAATAATATCACAGCCGGCTTTCGGATAAAGATGGAGTTCAACCATGACCGCAGTATAGCGCTTAGCTAAATTTTGTCAACAATTTATGATGACAAAAATATGTAGCCGTGTTATACTGATTGTATGGACATCAAATACAGTTTGGAAAAGCTCGGGTTGACTAAAAATGAGACAGCAGTTTATTTAGCCCTATTGAATATTGGTCTGACCTCGGCTGGGGCGATTGTGAAGAAAACCAAGCTGCATCGCATGTTGGTTTATACTGCCTTGGATCACTTAATCGATCTCCACTTAGTCAGCTTTGTCTATCGAAACAATCGCAAGAATTGGCAGGCCTCTGATCCGTCTGCCCTACTCGATCAAATGAGTCGTCAAACTCAACTGGCTCGGGCCATCATTCCAGATTTAAAAAACATGCAAAAGCGGTCCAGTGAGAATTTAGAAGTAAAAATACTCTACGGTCACAACGGCTTCACCACGAATCTAGAGGAATTAGTGCGCCGCGCTGCCAAAGATGATCACGTCTTGCGCATCGTTGGCGGTGCCCAGGCTGATTACTTTTATGATGCGATTGCTGAATGGTATCCCCAATATTTGGCGTTATTAAAAAAATATCGGGTGGCAAAATGGCAAATTTCACCGGATTCCAACTCTAAGGCCTTCAAAGAAAAATTTGCTCGTGAAAAAAAGACCAAACTGAAAACCTTGCGTCATGGTTTAGGTAGCCCAACCTTAACCCGGATCACTTCGGGCATGGTCTCGATTGAGATTTACACAAAAGATATTGTGATTATTCAAATCTACAACGCAGCCGTTGCTCAAGGCTACCTAGACTACTTTGGCTTACTCTGGAAGCAAGCCAAATTATATCAACCACACAACTAGTGCTATACTGCGTCCGTGAGCAAAGAACCTATCCATTTTGAGCGTTTTCCTAATCCAGCTACCACTGATCCAGTCCAGTTTACTGAAGCGCGTCGTGCATTTCCCGCCTTATTGAAAGCCATCGACGCAGAAGCCGGCAAACAGGGTTGGGATATCCATGATCAGTTGTATGACCCGTTTCGAGCACTCTGTGCCACTGTCTTGCAGATCAATCGGTACTTCAAGATATTACGGTACGTACAAAATGGCCGAGAAGCCAGAGTCACTCTCGATCATATTCAAACCGCCAGACAACATTTGGCCGAAACTATCCTTAAAACCCAAGGCATCTTAAGCCGTCACTCAGCAGTCATCGACCTACACCGCCAAATTGTTGAACAAGCCCTGATTGTCCAGAGTCAGTTTCCGCCGGATCTCATCCGCTAAGCTCGCTAGTCTGTCTTAAAGCTTTGCCAATCAGTGCTTTGCGAACAACCGGCTCCGTTACAGGCTTTGGCGCGAACCTCGTAATTCGTTGAGCGTTTTAACTTCTGAATTGAGCGCACCAACCGCGCTTTCTTCTTGGCGTTGCGTAATTTAGTCTCGGTCCAATTCTTTTTACTGGCCGTACCGAACTTACGCACTTGCACAACAAATCTGGTCGCCTTGGGTGAAGTTTTTTTCGTACGCAACGCTACTTTCACATTATGTTTCCCAGTGGATTTTACCATCAAGCCAGGTGTAGTCGGTTTGCGCGTATTCGATACCCGCGCGTTATACATCACCCCGTATTGCGTAAAGTGATCGGTGGTGACCGTAACCACATTACTCACGGTATCGACCGAAATGTTGTCGGGTTGCTTCCAGCTACCGCTTAATTCATCAAAGAATCTTCCGACCAGAGAGCTTTCTTCAATCCCTAATTCAGCCAACGCCTCATCGGTATAGGGTATGCTGATAGTCACCGTACCACCCAGAAACGTCTCAATTAAATTGTCATTGCTGTCAAACGCCTCCCAATCCCAGGGAATCATCAGCGGATGATCGTCGGTGCGAATGATGTTCGTTTCCTGCGTCGCGCGAACGGTAACGTTCCCTTCGGTGGCCAACGTTCCAGCTGGAATCGTCAAGGTTGTCCCGTCACCAGTTGTAATGACTTTATTTTCGGTAGCATCGAATGTTTCGCTGACCGCTTCATAGATCTTCCAGGCGGCCATTTTCTCTAGAGTGAAATCATGAGTATTTTTTCCTTTGTCCGGGGTAAACTCATACGGCTGCTCGGTAAAATACCAATCTTCACCTTGCACTCCGTCACAACCCGCTGCCCATTGATCGTGCTCGGTGCTGACATTCAAGCGATAGTCTTCCCCGGGGTCAGCTTCAGTCCACGAAGAACCACCTTCACTCCAGGCCCAGCACCACACCGAATCGAACTGACTGGCTGCGCTGATGTTTGTCACGGAGGCACCCAAGCTGATCGACCCAGTCAAATGGGCATCAGCTTCCTTAAATTGAAAGGTTAATGGAGATAGTTCGGCTGAAGTTGAAGCATATTCGATCCCTTGTTCCGGTGGTGATAACCAACCCTCCTCGACAAATTCCTGTCCGGCACCAACTCCACACCGATAGGTATGGCCGGCCACCAGGGGCACTTCCGCCACACCATTTTGAATTTGAGCTCCGGTATTAATCACCACGTTCGTCTCGGCGGTATCAAGAGCAAAATCTACTTCTTCCCAGTTACCGCACCAGGCCCAACCATACTCTACCGGGTCACCATTCGGATCGTTGGCATTGATGAGCAGTGTACCGTCTTGTTCTAATACGTTCAGCACCAGTGTTCCTGTTTCACCAGCAGCCACCTTCACTACATCGCTATTCATGCTCCAGAGCGGAATATAGCGCTGATCATTTGACCAAATACCTCCAGTATAAGATTTATTTGACACCACCCGAATTTCAACTGGATTATCCTCTAATTGGGCAAAGTGGCCCATATGGTCGCTTTCGTTCCACAAATTGATATTGATACTTGGATCTGCCGGAATTTTTTTACCAGTGGAGAAATTCTTAATCACGGCTTGCACCGTAGCATCGAGTGGCTGCAAAGTGAATTCCAATGCCACTGTTTCACCTTCCGCTACGGTCACTTCCTGCGGTGACACTGCCCCAACGGTCTCGTCTTGAAACCAGGCACTACATTCTCCATCAAATTCGCCATCCTCAACGATAATACCCAGTTCTACAGTACCGTTACGTAGATCCTCACCAAAATGGCGACTATAATCCTTGGTATTGCAACCAAACCAACCGCGTAACGATTCAGGCACGCTGCCATCGGCATCCACAATGGTAGCAATGACTGTGGCATTAGGCTCTTGCATGGTAAAGGCCACTTCCTTGGTTTCACCGTCAGCTACTTGCACACGCTGATTTGAATCGGCCGATAAATACACTTCATCCCAAACACCGACATCGTACCACGTGCCAGTTTGAACATATACTGTCGCTGTGCCAGTCGCATCGGTTTGTGTTCCCGACCAATGATTTTGACTCCAGGCATTGGCCTGGACATCGGCCAACGGTTCACCGGCCAGATTGGTGACGGTAAAATGAATAGTGGCAGTGAGTTCTTCGACGGTAAAATCAAATTCGTTATTTCCTTCTAAAATCGTGACGGTACCAGAATAACTGTATCGCCCCCAACTGCTATTTGCATATGTATCTGGAGAAAAGGTGATGGTATATGTGCCTGGATTCGTATTCAAGATATAGGCACCATCATGTACTGACCCCCAATAATTCACTTCATTATTGGTCAGGTTGATTGAACCATTTAAGGCTTCCGTACCATCCGGCACAGACACCGCGCCGCTTAACAAAGCGGTCGTTGCATCAACCTCAAAATGGGCTGTTTTTGTCCCTATTTCACTGATGCTATAACTGTCATTGTTACCTTGATAACGCCAATTCACTGTGGCTACTGCGTCAGGATCACTCCAATCCACATTAGCCGACAGATACGCATTATACACCCCGGCCGTCAGCGCAACGGTATATTGACCTTGTTCATCAGTAGTATCGCAGTAACTCCCCCGACCATTATTGCCATAAAAACACACATTGGCATTCGTCACTGGTGTTCCCGCCTGAACCGACACGGTGGTTGATTCACTGCCGCTGTAGGTTACTGTTCCGGAAAAGAAATAATTGGCTTCCGTGAGGGCAATATCTTGCGTGAGCGATGATCCACTGTAGGTGAAATCTGCGTCGGTCATGATATAACCAGAGCCCTCGGCCGGATAGACGGATACCGTGTACGTTCCATTAGCCCAGTAGCCAGTGCTAGCATAATCGGTAAAAACAGCATAATACCCCTTACTATCGGTACTGGCACCACGGTTTACGGACCAGTTACTATCATGAATTTGTATCCAACGATCGGCCACTGGGTTACCACCAGCGGTCACCGTGCCGCTGACCAGTAGCGTGCCAACATTCACGACTGTGGCCGAAACGGTGCGATACGAATTTTCTGTGCTAAAGTCATCTTCCAGTTCTTCATTGCTCGCGTTCGTGGAGAGAAAAGCGCGTTGCGCTGCAGCGTTGGTTGGATTAACCACATTGGCAATGACCACGGTATAACTACCGGCCGTTAAAGCTGTGGTTGGGGTTAAATTGAGACTGTGTGAGTTAGCTGTAGCGGTTGCGGCAATGCCACTGATGGTCGCGTTCGATAAATCCGCTTGGCAAGCTTCCCAGCTTTCACCACAACCTGATGTGCTCTGGATTTCAACCCCAATATTGCCACCGACATCCACTGTACTGCTTAACACAAAACCCACCGTATAGGTAGCCGTGGCGCCCAGCGTCGTGGAATTACTGGTTAAGGTGGCGGAAGTGATAGAGGAATCATCCACCGTAGCGGCGTGGGTGACACCGGCGAAAAGAGCCGTTCCCAACAACGCCAACACTGCCGAAATACGATATCGGTTAAATGCCATAGAAAATTTTGTTAGTTTTGATAATATAAATAGCTGCCTATAGTATAGAAAACATCCCTGTAGTTTGTAAAGCGGAAAGTGTGCAGTGGACATATCTGGACTCGAACCAGAGACCTCTACAGTGTGAATGTAGCGCTCTAACCAACTGAGCTATATGTCCATGAGCCCGCCGATTATAACATTAACCTTGCAAATACTTCAAGCGCTTCGCTTTGGGGAATTTTTCAATGGCGTAGCGCAACATCGTCCGAGGCATATTTTGGTAAAACTCATCCAGAAAAGCACATTCAGCCTGTACCGAACAACGGTTGCCGACTTCCCGCAACATCCACCCTACCGCCTTGTGAATCAAGTCTTCCTGATCGCGCTGTAAAAATCTAGCCACAAATAAGGTAGGTTGCGGATCACCATGTTTAATAAACGCGTAAGTCGCAATAATGGCAATCCGGCGATCCCACAACACTGGCGATTTAGCCAGTACTTTTAGGCGCTTGATCGAATGTTTAGCCTGATATAAATACTCTCCTAATATCCGATCAGCTGAGGAATCAACTAAATCCCAATTATTCACATTTTTTTTGTGTTGCAGGTAATAGCGCACAATGACCTGTTGTTGTTCTAGGGTACTATGTTGGAACTGATCCGCCAAAATAAAGAGAGCTGTTAAACGATCTTCGTGCCAAGGAGATTGCAACAATTTTGTTAACTCCTCTATGGTTATTGTACTGAATTGTTTGGCAACACGCCGTTGTTCAGGAACGGTGACACCCCGGAACTTGTCGCCCTCACCGTATTGGCCTTGTCCAGTTTTAAAAAACCAAGCAGATGCCT
>CAYZUI010000065.1:0-5280 GCA_964481945.1 uncultured Gammaproteobacteria bacterium | reverse complement strand
GCGGCGGCAGCTTTACCGACCGCTTCCATACATAAGGCTGCAAAATAATACGTCACCATGCCACCAATAAATAATCCAATAATCACTTTAGGATCTTCTAAACTAAATTCTAAAGCGGTGCCAGATCGAGCCAAATACTCTTGGGTGAAGGCGGCAAACAATACCAGGGCTGCCAAGCCGGCCGAACCGATGGCATAACCTTTCGTCACTGCTTTCGTGGTGTTACCAACTGCATCCAACGCATCAGTGACTTCACGCACATCATTCGGTAGTTTAGCCATCTCGGCAATACCGCCAGCATTATCGGTAATGGGGCCAAAGGCATCAATGGTGACGATAATTCCAGCCAGTGATAACATAGCCATGGCAGCTACCGCCACACCGTATAAACCAGCCAAAGAGTAGGTAGCCAGAATAGCAATCACGATAACTAATACTGGAGCAAACGTAGATTTGAGTGAGATAGCTAATCCCTGAATGACATTGGTGCCATGACCAGATTCAGAAGCATGCGCAATAGATTGTACTGGTTTGTATTTAGTCGAAGTATAATATTCAGTGATGATGACCAGCAGAGCAGTGACCGCCAAACCAATTAAGGCTGAACCGTACAGCTGCGCTACTGAATACAACTCGTTGTCTCCCATGAACCATTGCGTGACCGGATAAAACACCACGGCAGCTAAGAGACCGGCCACCGCCAAACCTTTATATAACGCACCCATGATATTTTTGGAGCTGCCTAACCGAATGAACCAAGTGCCAATGATTGAACACAGAATAGCCACGCCACCCATCACTAATGGATACAACATGGCCGCGTCTCTATCGGCACCGCTAAATATGAGTGTACCAAGTAACATGGCGGCTACAGTGGTAACGGCATAGGTTTCAAATAAATCAGCGGCCATACCGGCATCATCACCGACATTATCACCGACATTATCGGCAATGACGGCCGGATTACGTGGGTCATCCTCGGGAATACCGGCCTCAACTTTACCCACCAAGTCGGCACCAACATCGGCGGCTTTAGTAAAAATACCGCCGCCCACTCGAGCAAATACCGAGATTAAACTGCCACCAAAACCGAGACCAATCAAGGCATAAACGTTACCGCTCGATAACCAGGTAAAACCGGCCACACCCAGTAAACCCAGGCCAACCACCAATAAACCGGTCACCGCGCCACCTTGCACACCCACATTCATCGCAGCGGCCATACCATGACGCGCCGCTTCAGTTGTACGAACATTAGCGCGCACCGCTACATTCATGCCGATATAACCGGCGGCAGCTGAAAAAATTGCTCCCACCAAAAAGCCCAGAGCCATGGCAATGTCTAATGCCAACCATAGCACTACAAAGAGCACCGCAGCGATCAAGGCAATCGTGCGATACTGCCGATTCAGATAAGCCGAAGCGCCTTCCTGAATAGCTTGGGCAATTTCTTGCATCGTTTTATTACCTGTGGCTTTTTTGTTAATCATCACAATCAGTACCACACCATAAACTAAAGCAGCTATAGCCGCTAACAATGAAAAAAGTAATCCTACGTTCATAAATTATTCTTTATTAATTGTTTCTTTTTTATCGCTGAGAGGCAATTCATGAATTGCCTCTACTTCTTCCGGTTGGTCTGTCACTTCAACTGTTTGTGGCTGTTCTGCCCGCACAATATCAATTGACCAACCAGTCAGGCGTGAGGCCAACCGGACATTTTGGCCGCTCTTGCCAATAGCCAACGAAAACTGATCTTCCGGTACTTCCGCAACAGCGATCTTTTTTCCGTCAGTTTCTTCTTTTAACGTTACGGCTGTAATCTTCGCTGGCGATAAGGCATGAACAATAAACTTCACCGCATCTTCATCATGATGAATGATATCAATTTTCTCGCCGCCCAGTTCAGTAATAACAGTTTGCACTCGTGTCCCGCGCTGGCCCACACAGGAACCAATCGGATCGATGTTCGGATCCGTAGCCGCGACCGCAATCTTGGTCCGTGAACCCGCTTCCCGGGCCACTCCTTTGATCACCACTGAACCGGCCGCAATTTCTGGCACTTCCGCCGTAAACAAGGCATTCACCAAATTTGGATGTGATCGTGAGGCGACAATTTCTGGACCACGATTAGTTTTTTCAATCGACAATAACAACACCTTGATGCGTTGGCCGGGTTTATACACTTCACTCCGCACCTGTTCTGACGGTGGCATCACGGCAATGGCCTGGCCCAGATCCACAAAGACGACTTTGCCTTCTACCCGCTGGATCATGGCGTTGATAATTTCCCCAGCGCGATCCTGATACAGGTTAAACAACGTCTCGCGTTCGGCTTCTCGTAATTTTTGGATGATCACCTGCTTAGCCGTTTGGGCAGCCATGCGACCAAATTCAGTCGGCACTTCTAACTCATCGCGAATCTCATCACCAATTTCAATGTCGGCGATCTCTTGTTTGGCTTCGTGATAGGCAATATCCGTTTTGGGATTGAAGCGTTTAATCGGCTCACCATTAGTATCGAGTGTTGGGGCTTCTGCTACCGGAGTTGGGGCGTTCGGATCTTCCCCGGCGGCTTCTCGGGCTGCTTTATCTTTAACGTACTGGTCATAGAGCTCATCCTCAACCACGGTGGTCACGGCAAAGATCCGCATGGAACCATCGTTGGGGTTGAATTCTACTCGGATATCTTTACCTTTCTGGGAGGTCTCTTTGCGATAGGCCACTGCTAGGGCCGTTTCAATTGTTTCAATAACGGCTTCAAAAGGAATGCCTTTCTCTTCGCAAATCTGTTTAATGGCGGCACCAACTTCTTTCGGGTCTGGCATAACAATAAAATGATGAATAAAAAAAGTAGTATTTTTAATACTACTTAACTAAACGTGCAGAGAGTATAAGGGATATCGTTTTAGGTGTCAATATTCGGTATGCACGATAGCTTTTGACCAACGATACCGATGACGCCCACGGCCAATGCCCGATAGGGTAATTGCCGATCAGCTACATAGACGTAGCCGAGCCGCTTGATGGTATGGATACGATGTCGACTGACAGCAGCGAAGGGATGCCCATACCGTAAACCGGAGCGCGTTTTCACCTCGAAGAAATAAATCACGTCGTCTTTTTTGGCAATAATATCAATCTCGCCAATCCGCCTAAACCAATTCCGCTCCAGAATGGTGTAGCCCTGTTGGCTTAAATACTCAACCGCTTGGTCTTCACCACGTTTACCAGTCAGATGACGTTCATACATACCGCCACCTTTAACAGGCCTATTTCAAAAAGACAAGCCCCCAATGATACGGACCGGCCTCAAACTCTTCTACCAGCTGCATGTGCAGGTCTTCAGCAATTTTTTTGATTTCTGATGGATGCACCCGCATCGTATCTATCGGACCCAAGGGCGAGTTCACCCCTGGCTTCCAATCGACTACCACCAGCCGGCCACCCGGTCGAATCGTGCGATGACATTCTTGCATCATTTCCTGTCGTTTTTTTGATTGAAACAATACCGTCACGAGAAAGCCAGCCGTTAAGAAATTATCGCGAATAGTTCTGGTGGCACCATAGATTTCTAAATCGCTCCAGACAGTGGTGACGTTTTCTAACCCATGGAGCTTCGCTTTGGTTTGGACGGCCGGTAAAATCACTTTCACGATATCAACGGCATATACTGTACCTTCTTTACCCACCAACCGAGCAGCCGGTAAGGCAATCTTGCCTTCTCGACCAGTGCCAAAATCGGCTACGCTATCACCCATTTTTAATTGGGCGTGGCGTAAGATAGCCTGAACATCAATAATCGTACTATTGAACTGCATGCTCATTTAGTATAAAGCAGCTCAGCAATTGGGGCAAACGATCGCCGATGCCAGGGGCTCACGCCAAAGCGTTTCAGTTGAGCCTGATGTATGGTTGTACCATAACCCTTATGCACAGAAAAACCATAACGAGTATCGACTTGATCTAAAAAACGCAATAAAGTATCGCGCACTACTTTTGCCACAATCGAAGCGGCGGCAATCTGATAGTGGGTAGCGTCACCATGGATTACCTGTTTGGTCCGCACAAAATGATCAAGCCTAAAGCCATCCACTAAAACCAGGTCCGGTTGTGGATCAAGATGGGTAATGCAGTGTGACAGTGCGAATAAATTTGCTTGATGTACACCCAGTTGATCAACTTCGGTCACGTTCAGGCTGACTACGACGCAACTGATGGCGTGTTTGAGGATTTTCGGAAATAACGTCTCCCGTTGTTGCGGAGATAGCCGTTTGGAATCTTTCACACCACGAATGCGTTTACCCGGCGGCAGTAGTAGCGCCGCAGCCACCAACGGCCCGGCCCAAGCTCCCCGACCAGCTTCATCGGCACCAGCAATCAAACGTGAATTGGTCATGGAAGCAGTATAGCATCTTGACCTGACGATATGGTATGATAGGATGTGACCCTTATGAAAAAGCGTGCCGGAAAAGACCGCTTAACCATCACCATGCGCCAAGATGTGCTGTTGTCGTTGGATAAATACATCGATGGTGACACCATTCGTAACCGTTCGCACGCCATTGAATATATTGTTGGTCGCTATTTAGGTGCTGGCATCGATACCTGTGTTATTTTAGCCAGCGGCCGGGAAGATCAAAGTATTACGTGCTTAAAACGGATTGAAAACCGTCCGGTGATTGCCTATACCATTGAATTGCTGCGCCCGGCCAACATTCACAATATTATCATGGTGATCAACCGCCAGTGTCCGGATATCAAAAAGTATCTCGGCAACGGTTCGCAGTGGAAAATGAATATCCAATATATTGAGGAAGCCGAACCAACCGGTACAGCCCAGTCACTCGCTCTGGTGAAAGGGTTGGTCAAAGAAACGTTTCTGCTGATGTATGGTGATGTGCTGGTAGATTTAGATCTGCAGGAACTGGTGCGCTTTCATCGCGATTTGGATCGCGTGATTATGACTCTAGCGGTTACCGCCGCAAGCAATCCTAGTGTCTATGGGGTAGCGGAGTTGCAAGGGAACCGTGTGTACCGACTGATTGAAAAACCGTTGTCGTATGAAAAAAGTAATCTAGTCGTATCGGGTGTGGCAGTGTGTGAACCAGCCATCTTCGATGCCCTGCCAGACAAATGTGCCAATAAGTATTTAGCGCGGGATATTTTGCCCGATTTAGCTCACCGTGGCCAAATTGGCGGCTACCCATTTTCGACCAAATGGTTTGATGTGTCGCATGAAGATGAGTACCAAAAAGCTAAGACGGAGTGGCTTAAATA
>CAYZUI010000064.1:0-2979 GCA_964481945.1 uncultured Gammaproteobacteria bacterium | reverse complement strand
TCCTTGTTTCGGTTGTACAATCGCGATGCCTTTGCGAGGACGAACCGGAACAGGAACCCTGGAGACGCCAGCAGAGGCAGGACCAGTCGAGCGATTACCGCCATGATCCGGAAGATCAGGAGGTTTTCGCCGAAGCCGGCCCGTGCCGCCGCCTGCTTGGCTGCGTCCATCAGCCTCTGCGGGTCACCTAACAGGCGGACCAGGTTCCGCTCCACGACGCCGTAGATGTGCAACGGCATCGCTTCGTTCAGAACCTTGTCCAACCACTGCTTGGGCAGACCATTGAAGAGACTTTCCGTCCCGCGCTTCAGCAGGTGACGAACGATCCAGGCCATAACCTGGACGTTGTTCGCACCCACGTCAGCCACGTTGGGGAACGGATCATCACTTTCCAGGCGCACCGAAATGGTTTCGGTGCCCATGGTCCTTCCAGGGTCCTTGGCCATTTCGGCCTCCTAGTTAGAGGTTGTGATTTGGGGTTAACAAAGAACAGTTTGGTCAGCACATCTTGCTGATTTTTTTACCAGTTGTCAACCCCATTTGCTTACATCAAGTCGCCAAGGTCGCGATGAAGTTGATTACCTTATCAACATCTTCCGGCGCATTGGCGATACCAAAAGAAATGCGCAGTGCTCCAGGCACTTTTGCTTCCGTTTTTGTCTGGCTATGTAAGCGTTGCAACAATCGCTGCATCATCAGATTATCTAAATGAAAAGCCCGCGAGCCGGCACCAGGGTTGCAAAAACAACCAGCTCGCAGCGAAATGTTTTGCGCAAAGGCGGCCCGTTCAACATCTTCAAAATAAATTGGTTGACCTTGTTTGTCTAAAATATTAAAGGCGATCGTCCCGCCATGATGGTCCATTGTGGTGGGACCATAGATAATCACTTTACCCTCTTTCTGTAATTGCACCAACGCTTCCAGTGCTGTGGCCGTTAAGGCGGTGACGTGTTTTTCAATGACATTCACACCACCCAGTTGGTTGATAAAATCTAACACATATTGCAGGGCCGGAATTAAGGCATAGTTAATGGTGCCATCTTCGTAACTGGTAAAATTTGGCTCCAACACATGGCTGTCTAAACTGACACCGCGGACTGTGCCACCGGCAAACCAGGCCTTGCGGAAACGTTGTAAGAGAGACTTACGAATAATGAGAGCGCCAATGCCCGTAGGAAAACCCAGTAATTTATAAAATGATACACACATGGCATCGGGTTGAATTTGTTGCAAATCTACTTGATGCGTTGGCACATAGGCAGCGGCGTCGAGCAACACTGTGGCACCAGCTTGTTTAAGCTGGGCAACATACTCCAAGGGATGAATCACACCACTGAAATTTGATTGCGCTGGAAATGCCACTACCGTATCTTTGCCAGCCGCTGATGACAATAACCGTTCAAGCTTAGGCTCTAACCGTAAATCTGGAGTGAGATCCCAATACGTTACCGTGGCTCCGGCGCGTTTGACATATTCGCGAATGCCCATCACTGAATTGTGGTTATCCCGCGCCAGGATGTAGGCACTGTCATCTGTCCAGGGATAGGATTCTCCAAAAATCTTTAAGGCGCCGGTGGCATTGGGTGTAAAAATGAGATCATAGTCATCACTGGCATGAAAATACTTCAGGATATTTTTTCTGGTCTGTTCGACTAATTCGGTCGTACGTAGGGATGTTGGATTATTGGAATGCGGGTTACCAAACACGGTGGTGAGCAACAGGTGGTGATAACGATTGATCACCGAAGCGGGGCATTGACCGCCGCCAGTGTAATCCACATACACCTGTTGCTGATCAATCAGGCGACTAAATTCACGTTGCTGTAGCGATGCCCAATCCATGGGAAACAGTATAACATAAAAAATATCGCATTTTGCAATGCGATATTTTTTATCCCCATTCAAGCGCGAACCAACTCCCCTCTGATTGTAGGTGGGTGTCTTCAGCCAGAACCATTTGAAATGCGAGATTTCGGCTAGTTCTCACTAGTATAGACTCCCTATTTGGATAACGATTGTCGAAAGTGGTAAGAGCTCAAATGAGGTACCTTGAGTATACCACCGCTTGGCAAATAATTCAGGTAATTTATCACCTTTTCGTCCACCGTACCGGTTGACGGTAATGTGCCCTAAGGTTAGGCGGCTTTATTTCCAGGTGGTGACAATCTGGTAGAGAAGCCGCGTGGTAGTGGCAAGATCAGCAATGCGAATATGCTCTTCGACTGTATGCGGCATTTGTACACCGGTGCCGATCACAGCCGAACTAATACCATGTTTAACGAATGAATTGGCATCCGTGGCGCCGATACTGGCCATCAATTTTGGTTTGATACCGATACTGGTCATGATCGTCATCACCTGTTTCAAGAGCGGATGAGTTTTTTTGATGAAATATCCGTCTAAAATAACCTTACTGTTAATATCTAACAAACCACCGTAGTGTTCGCAGGCATCTTGCAACGCTTTGTACATGCGCTCCAGTTGATCTTCAATTTTACGTTTAGAAAAACTGCGTGCCTCACCGTGTATCCTCACCAGTTCTGGTACAGCATTGCGTACGCTCCCCCCACGAATCAGACCGATATTAGCAGTGGTTTCGTGATCAATTCGACCCAGTTTCATTTTACTAATCGCCACCGCCGCAATTTGAATAGCGCTGATACCTTTTTCTGGCTCAATACCGGAGTGGGCCGCTTTACCCTTGATGGTGGCCAGCACATCTGCTAAATAGGCAGAGCGATAATCGATCTCACCGATATTTCCGCCATCGATCACAATGGCATTGGGAGCATGCAGTAAGGAATAATCCAGCTGACCGGCGCCATCGGAGAAGGTTTCTTCACCAATGGAAAAGACAATTTCCAATGGAGGATGCTCGGCTCGTGTTTCCCGTAACCGTTGGACAGTTTCGATAATGGCCGCCAGACCGGCTTTATCATCAGCGCCTAGTACCGATTTACCATCCGTCATGATGACATT
>CAYZUI010000063.1:0-3532 GCA_964481945.1 uncultured Gammaproteobacteria bacterium | reverse complement strand
ATGCCCTACGCGATATGATTAAGGGGAGAATGATCGCTTTCGGCTCGGCTGGCCAAGCACCGAAGATAAAACAATAATCTTATGCGCACCAAAATTGTCACCATTGTATCAATTGCCGTGGTCACCATCGGCCTCATCGCTTTAATCCAGTTTAATGCCTCGAGCGACGCACCCAGCCAAGGCGTGACTGCTGACCCGGTCCGTGGTGAAGACACAGCCACGGTGACCATCGAGGAATATAGCGATTTTCAATGTCCGGCCTGTAAACAAATTGAGCCCACTCTGGAGAAAATTTTGCAAGAATTTCCTGGGCAAGTGAAATTGGTGTATAACGATTTTCCCTTGCGGACGATTCATCCTAATGGGGCTGCGGCAGCGGAAGCCGGCCAGTGTGCCTTTGCTCAAAATGCGTTCTGGGAATATCATGATCTGTTGTTTCAGCGTCAAAGCCTGTGGTCTCCGGAAGTGGCACTCGATCCAATCTTCATCAGTTATGCGGTTGAACTTGGGCTAGATCAAGTTGCCTTTTCCGCTTGTTTGGCCAGTGATGAAACCATCGCTTCCATTACGGAAGATGAAACAGAAGGGAACCAAGCTAGTGTCAATTCTACTCCGACGATTTTCGTTAATGGCGAGCGCATGATTGGACCAAGTTATGATGAATTACGTGCGGTCGTGGCAGACCGCCTCGGCCAATAAATACCTCGTAGTCATTTTTCGCATTATTGTGGGTGGCGTGTTTATTGTGGCTGGCGTCAGTAAGCTGATTGTTCCGCTGGAGGAATTTATTGCCGTGGCTGATGCTTGGGGTATTTTGCCTGACCCATGGTTGACGATCTATGCTTGGACACTCCCCTGGGCAGAAGTGTTGTTTGGTTTGGGTGTCTTGCTAGGAGCATGGCATCGTTTGAGTGCCACCATGGTTGGCTTGATGATCGTATCTTTTTTGGTTGGCATTGCGATTAACTTTTTTCGGGGAAAAGAATTAGTCGATTGCGGTTGCTTCGGTCAGTTATTTTCGTTAGGGGAGACCTTTCAAGATTTATGGTGGCGCGATATCGGTTTATTATTGATGACGCTTTGGATTGGTTTGATTCCAAAACCGCTGGCCTGGTCGGTGGAGCGGTGGTTGACAAAAAAGTGACCCCGGTATATACTACCATCTGTAGTAATTCATTAAGCTAGTTCTATGGGTAAATTCAGTGGCGGAGACGGTTGCGACTGCGGCGGCAAGTGTGCCTGCTAGCGGTCGCAGTAGAGCTAATTTGCGATAACTATGTCTGATATGACACATGGTGGCGAAGGTTGCGCTTGTTAAGCGCCAAACGAATCAACAGGGGTGTTAAACGCATCCCTGTTGTTGTATACTTAACTTGACGTATGAAAAGATCACTCAAACCGCTTGGACAACTTGAACAAGATATTATGAACATTGTCTGGCAGCAAGGCTGTACCATGGTGCGCTGTGTCTTTGAATTATTAAATAAACAGCGCGACATTGCTTACACCACCGTGATGACCACGATGGATCGGTTAACTAAGAAGGGTGTCTTAAAACGGATCAAAGTCGGTAAGGCGTATGAATATCAAGCCGTGCAGTCTGAAGCTGATTTGTGTTTGTGCACCACCAAAGCGATGATTGATATGTTGATTCGTCGTTACGGGGATTTAGCCATTGCCCAGTTTGTGGATACAGTTGATCAGATCGATGCTAAAAAGTTCGCTGAATTAAAACGCGTAGTCAATGAACACCGCGCACACGCTTAAGCGTTTCTTCACAACCTATTGTGTCGCCATCTTTAGCCTGGTGTTGCTCATGGCTGTAATGATTGCGGCTTTGTTTCCATATTTCTACCGTCCAACCGATACGCTCTGTGGTTGTAGCGCAGTAGCTGCCATGCCCAATACCCCGGCCAGTTGGATATTATTTGGTTTATTATTGATTGGTATATTAGGGCTAACCATTCTGTTAGGACGGGTTGTACATATGTTATGGCAAACCTGGCAGTTTCATCGGGTGATAGCTCATCAGCGAACGCATACCACCGTGTATCGAGGTATCGCTATTCACACGGTTAGTCTACCAACCATCAAAGCTGTCTGTATGGGATATCTTCGTCCGCAAATTTACATTAGTTCAACCCTGATACAGCAATTGTCCGGTTTTGAATTGTTGGCGGTCATTCAGCACGAGGCGGAACATGCCAAGCGGTTCGATCCATTGCAACGTTTGCTCCTCCAAGCGTTACCCAGCGCCATGTTAAAACGCTATATTTCAGCCCAAGAAATTATTGCGGATGATGCCGTAACCGATACACTGGCGGTCCGGTCAGCCTTCGTGAAGTTGGTTGAACCGGTGCCGGCCACGGTTGGCTCACTAGCGGTAACATGGTTTTCATCGAATCAAGCCAGAGTCAGTCATTGGTTGGGTGAACAAATACCGCTCCCGTCTTTTCGGTTTGGAATGGTTATGTTTATGATATTTGGTTTGGCCTTGGTCATGAGCTATCAAGCCTTTGCCGCCGAGCCAACTACCCAAGCCTTTGGTCAGTGTTTAGCCGCTCAAACCATGTGTGAATCTGTCATGAGCTATGTGGTACAATAGTTTTGGAAAAGTCGTTACGGTTATCATCTTGTGCTTTGGGCTACTTTTGCTGATCACGTTTGGCCTATTAATTTTTGCCCAATATCGTAATTTAGCGGTGGTGGAAAATACGACTCCAACCAACCAAAACGTAGCTGTGCTGAATTATCTGGCACCAGATGCCGATGATGATCCTTATCTGGGAAACGTCACTGCTCCCATAGAAATCATTGCGTTTGAAGATTTTCAATGTCCGTTTTGTCAACAGTCACAGCCTATTTTACAGAGTATCTTACAACGTTACCCCGCCGATGTTAAACTGGTGTTCCGAGACTTCCCTTTGTATACCATTCATCCCCAATCCATTGCCGCTTCCCAGGCCGGTGAATGTGCGGATGAACAAGGGAAATTTTGGCCCTGGCATGATCTGGTATTTCTGAATCAAGCTAAATTAGCGCAGGCCCCGGCCATTTTTTCCGTTTGGGCCGAACAAGCCGATATGAACGTGAGTGATTTTGCCCAGTGTGTCACCGAAGAACGTTATGCCAACGAAGTCCAAAAGGATCTGAACGAAGGATTTTTGGCTGGGGTAAGTGTCACGCCGACGTTTTTCGTGAATGGTCAGAAATATGAAGGCGTGTTAAGTGAAGATCAGTGGATTGAATTAATTGAAGCTGTTATACTGCAGTCATGATCTACTTGGGCGCTGATCACGGTGGTTTTGCGTTAAAAGAACAGCTCAAAACTTGGTTAACCGAGTGGCAATATTCGTTTATCGATCTTGGTGCGGCGACATTGAATCCGGAAGATGATTATCCCGATTTTGCTTTGGCCGTGGCTCAAGCGGTGGCCACTGCTCCAACCGAGCACCGCGGTATTTTGGCTTGTCGGTCGGCGGCTGGTGTGATCATTGCCGCCAATAAGGTAAAGCACATTCGCGCCGTAGCA
>CAYZUI010000062.1:0-2239 GCA_964481945.1 uncultured Gammaproteobacteria bacterium | reverse complement strand
CCTTGCCTTGATGAGAGCCGGCTTGATTGGCCTGGACCGTCAGTGTGGCATTCAACAACAGCACACCTTGGTCAGCCCAGTGTTCTAAATTGCCGGTAGTTGGAATCGGCAAACCCAAATCCTCATGAATTTCTTTATAGATGTTTTGTAGCGACGGTGGTAAGGCGATACCGGTACTGACCGAAAAACATAAACCATTGGCCTGCTTCTGGCCGTGATACGGATCTTGCCCAATAATGACCACTTTAACCTGATCAAAGGGGCAGTGATCGAAAGCCGAAAAAATCTGCTTGGGTGGCGGATAGACTTTGGTCCGTTGATATTCCGCCCGAACAAATTTTGTCAGCTCAACAAAATACGGTTGCTCAAATTCATGTGCCAGTGCCTGTTTCCAACTAGATTCAATTTTGATGTCCATGAAGGGATTATAACATAATACAACACTTACCCCGCTCACCACGCCCCACCCAACATAATCACTTAATCTAGTGGGCATTGCTTTTTCTAGAGATTTACTCTATACTCTAGCTCGTTTCATTACATACTAAATATATACAGCTATGGGTAATTTTAATCGTGGTGGCAGTAAATTCGGTGGTAGAGACTCTGATCGTGGTGGTTTTCGTGGTGGTCGAGATTCCGGTCGAGGTGGATTCGGAGGCAACAGAGGCGGTGGTTACGGTGGTAGAAATGAAGAGCGAGAAATGTTTCAAGCTACTTGTACCGAATGTGGTAAAAGTTGTGAAGTGCCGTTTAAGCCAACCGGCAGTAAACCTGTGCTATGTCGAGATTGCTTTCGCAATGCCCGTTCCGATGATCGCGGTGGCCGACGCGATTTCCCCCCAAGAGGCGATCGGAATGACTATCACCAAAATAGAGACAACAATATCGGTGGTAAAAGTGCCGAACATTTTGATCAGCAGTTTAATTTACTCAATGATAAGTTAGATAAGATATTGCAGCGGCTGACTCCGAGTTATATGCGTGAGCAGGCAGAAACCAGCGCAGCAACCGTGACCAGTGATGATGTGGTTGAATTGGTGGAACCCAAAAAAGTTGTCTCCGCCAAAGGCGGATCCGCCTCCGGCGGAAAAAAGAAAAAAGCCAAAACTAGTTAGTTACGGTGAGCGTTTCCACGCGCGCTTTATCCACCAGCGCTTTATTATTGGTAGCGATTGTACCGATAAAAAATAACCGGCTGCGGGTACCAGCGCACTAAGGTAGTACTGTTCAGCGTCCATAAAGTAGAGTACGACGACTGCCACACCATAAATCATCAGGGTAATTGTGGTAATCCGAAACAGACTGGTTTCCCAGGCCTTGTCCGCCTCGACGCGTTGATTACGATCTTTGATGGATTGGAGTTCTTGTTCGATGTTCATAGTCATAGAGATTATGATATACTTTATTCATGAAAAATAAAGGGCTAATCACTTTTGTCGGTTTAGCGTTATTGTTGCCAACTATTCCAGTGCGGGCCGATACGACCACGTATCTAGAAGATTTTAACAACACGACCTACTACGATCAAACCGCCAGTGACACGTTTACCACTTGGCGGGGTGGTGCCCAGCTCATGTTTGACACCGTCCAAAGCATCCCGGCCCCCTTTTACCATAAGCCAAGCACAGCCATCCAAAACCTGGCGCGGTCAGGAAACTATATCTTCGCGGCCTACGCCCCACCCAGTGCCGGAGGAAAGCTGCAAGTGTTCGATACGACTACCAATACATTTACCGCCGTGGATTTGTCCGTTTATGGTATTTCGTTCATCAACGAAATTACGGTCTACGGCAATCACTTGTACATGACCTGGGGAGCCTCCACCCATGCTCAAGGCGGATTAGCTATTGTGGATATTGGAGATGACGGCACTCCAACTGCTCCGATCCTGGAGCGGGTTTTTACTACTACCCAAAATGCCTCTTATGTTCATATCGAAGTAGGCGCCAGTGATCCCAGCGAGGTCTTCGCCTACGTCGTTTCCAATTCACCAAACCGAAAACTGACCATTTTTGACATCACTGATCCTGCAGATCCTACAGAAAGAGGGTCACTGGCCCTACCATCCACCAGTTCTTACTACGACTTAGGAGACTGGATGAACTATTTAGTGCTGATCACCGGATCAGACAGCCAGGCCGTAACCGTGGTGAATGTGTTGGATCCAGATAATCCGTCACTGGTAACGGTAAATCTATCTGGCCTGTCTTTTGCCACAATTTACGATGTTGCAGTG
>CAYZUI010000061.1:0-4605 GCA_964481945.1 uncultured Gammaproteobacteria bacterium | reverse complement strand
GCGAATTTGTGATCATGGCTAGGTACACAGCGGGTCATGAAATATGGTTGCACCAACTCGGAATAGCGCTGTATGGCCACATCCATATCTTCAAAAATCACACCTAACTTTTCCCACCGTTCTTTGAGGCGGTGATAGACCGTGTTAGATTCATACTGTGCCCCTACTCCAGCCAGCATTTTCTTTTCGGCCTCGGGAATACCGAGCCGTTCAAAGGTTTTTTTGATGTCTGGAGACACATCTTCCCAAGATTTACTAGGCGTCTGCTCACCCGGTGCGGCATAGAAAATAATTTCATCAAAATTCAAGTGCGACAAATCTGGCCCAAAATTGGGCATGGCTTTTTCGTAAAATAACCGTAAACCTTCTAGCCGTTTCTGCAGCATCCACTCCGGTTCATGCTTGGTTGCCGAAATTTTTCGAACCAGTTCTTCAGACAATCCCCGACTAGCCTGCTTGGTATAATCGGATTGATTCTTATGATCAAAGGTATCGCGATTTAATCCGGCAAAGATGGCATTCGTTGTTTCAACGGTCTTTTGGGGAATCATAAATCCCCTCCCCCTCGTAACCAATCATACCCTTTCTCCTCAACTTCTTTAGCAAACTCCTTACCACCTGACCGGACGATCTTGCCATCAATCAACACATGTACTTGATCAGGAGTGATGTAATCCAAAATCCGATTATAGTGCGTAATTAACAATACACCCATTCCCGTGGTTTTATGTAAAGCTGTCACGCCAGCACAGACAGTGCGCAAGGCATCGATATCTAAACCAGAATCGGTTTCATCGAGCACGGCTATATCCGGTGTGAGCAAGGCCATCTGCAGAATCTCCACTTTTTTCTTTTCCCCACCGGAAAAACCGGCATTGAGATAGCGCTCTAAAAACGACTGATCAATTTTGAGTTTAGTTAAATGCGGTTCCAGCACGGCTTGAAACTGTTTGATGGTTAGACGTTGTTTCGTTTTGAGATTGTAAATCATCCGCAAAAATGTCAGTAGTTTTACACCGGGAATTTCTTTCGGATATTGAAAGGCCAAAAACAAACCAAGCTGTGAACGCTTATCTGGTGTGAGGGCTAAGACATCTTGCCCATTGAACGTGATACTGCCACTGGTCACGTGATATTTTGGATGCCCCATGATGACCTGAGACAAGGTGGTTTTGCCCGAACCGTTTGGACCCATGATGGCATGAATTTCTCCCTTGGGCACGGTTAACGACACGCCTCGTAAAACGGTTTTTTGATCAACGGTGGCTATGAGATCAGTGATGGTTAACATACATTTGCTAAGGTTTGTTCTTCGAGCATATGATAAATCGATTTCTTCACTTTGTGCCAGACCGGCTTTGTTGAACAACCATGCTCGGCTGGACACTGCACGGCGTTCGTCATACACCGAGTCAGTTGTAATGGTCCGTCGATCGCTTCAACCACAGATCGCAAGTTGATCTGCCGAGCCGGTTTGGCTAAAGCGTATCCCCCACCCTTGCCTTCCCGACTGATCACCAAACCGTGTTGATGCAAAGGAATCATCACCTGCGACAGATATTTTTGTGAGACGTGATGTTTAGTGGCAATATCGGCTAAGGATAGGTAATTATTTTGACCAGCCTGCATCAACTCAAACAAAATGAGTAAGCCGTAGTCCACTTTGGCAGATACTTCAAACATAACTACTACTATCTTAGTAGTAGAATGAGACGATGTCAACTTCTAATTCAAGGCGTAGGTTACGCTCACGGTGACGTTGACTTCTTGGCTACCCGGTTCAATGACAGCCTCGGCGATCTCATCAGCTGCCATGTTATATTCATAGGATTTGTAATAGGGTTGGATATCACCGCCATCCGATTCACTAAAGGTGACAATATCGCCTAAGGCGACACCGGCCGACTCCGCTAAACTGGTCGCTTTGGTTTTGGCTTTGGCGAAGGCTTCCGCCCGAGCCTCGGTTTTCACCTGATCGGGATCATCAATTTCAAAATAGGGTGAACTGACATCATTGATACCGGTGGCGGTGACAGCATCAATTACTGCACCAATTGTATCTAACTGTCGCACTTTTATCGTGACAGACTGCGTCAGTTGATAACCAATAATCTCACCTCGGCTTAGTTTGGTGTAGTCGTAGCGGGGATATAAATTATATCCGGTGGTTTGAATATCGGCATCGGCCATTCCAGCACCCTTGAGCACGGTGACGACATTCTCCATGGTGATATTAGCGGCCGAAGTGACATCGGCTACGGCATCACCCTGTTCCACCACCGAAAAAGTGATGGTGGCGATGTCGGGAATACCGACAGCCTCGCCTTCACCAGACACTGTTACCGTGGCTTGCGCGAGCGGTAATGGCCGAGGTTGAAGCGTCACATAGCTTTTGACCCCTAAAAAAATGGCCAATAGAATGGCCACACCGACGATACTATAATGAATGGGTTTGTGTGTTGACATGTCCATACCGGTAGTATACACTCATGCGGTATGTCAAAGCAATGCATCGTTACCAAAAAGAGCTCCGTGATTGGCTATAACGTCAGTCATTCCAAACGGCGCACCAAACGCTGGGTGCATCCTAACCTGCAAAAACATCGTTTATTGAATCCTGCCACTGGTCACTATGTAACAGCGGTAGTATCCGCCTCCGGTTTACGCACCCTGGCCAAGTGGGATAAGGCTGGCCGGAAGTACGATTTACGTCGCCTGTCCGAGCAGTTATGAAATAACCCCACACTTTATGTGTGTGGGTTATTACTATCGCTGACATAACCCATCCGCCTAAGGCGGAGGGTTATTTGTTTTTAAGCAACTTCAGGTTTTCTAGTACAGCCTGTACAGCTCTGGTAGCATACTCTACCGTGCGGTTTTTGAATTGCTCCTTGGTGGCACCGGGGCCAATCACACCAAAGCCAACTGGCTTACTGTATTGAAGCGACAATCCCACAATCGCCTGCGTCATGGTATTCACCACCAGTTCATCGTGTTGGGTATCCCCTTTCGCTACCGCACCCAGTATCACTAAGCCATCAATATCTTCTCGTTGAAAAAGCTGCTGGGCAATAATTGGCATATCTAAACAACCCAACGTTTTACTTGTCACGATCAACACAGCACCGTGCAAATTGATCTCGGCACTAGCTGCCGCCACCATTTCAGCAATAGTTTCTGGGTTGATGGTGGTGGTAAGAATGGCTAGACGTTTCATGGGCTTTACCATAGTATACCTGCCATGAAAGGTAAAGCGGGGTTTATTGAATACTACGGCGACCAAATCAAACTGCTCGATTTCCAACCCAGCCCGATTCGGCTCGTCCATCCGAAGTTTCCGGATCAATGTTATGTCTTGAATGCCGCTTCACTCAAGCCGGTGGCGGCGTTGGATCCACAGCCCGGTGAAACGATCTTAGATGCTTGTGCCGCGCCGGGCGGTAAAGCGACGGCCATAGCGCATCGGCTGAACAATTCCGGCGCACTGTACTGTAACGACAATTCGCCTAAACGATTTAATCGTTTACGAAAAACAATGCTGGATCTTGGTTATGATAATATTCATTTATGGCATAAAAAAAGTGAAACGCTCTATAAACGCTACCCAAATTTCTTTGATGGCATTTTGTTGGATGCTCCCTGTAGTTCGGAAAAACATGTGTGGCATAGCCCAAAATATCTGGCGCAATGGTCAGTCTCCAAGATCAAACGGTTAAAGCAGCAACAAATCGCTTTGTTGAATGGGCTGTGGTTAGCGCTGAAACCGGGTGGCCGCATTGTCTATGCCACCTGCGCCTTGAATACCGAAGAAAACGAAGGCGTCATGGCCGATTTTCAAACCCGTCACCCGGCAGCCAAGCTCACCCAGCAGGAACGGATTCAGCCAGATGCAGCGTTATTTGATCCGATGTTTTACGCCAGATTCGAAAAACCGTCGTTATAACCACTTCTTGTACCGAAACACCATAATCATGGCAACGGTGCTGAACAACATCGCACCTAACACTTCCCACGGACCAAAGCGAGAATTAATCCCCGGCAGATACTGAAAGTTCATCCCAAAAATACCGACAATTAAATTTAGCGGCATGAAAATGGTAGTAATAATCGTCAGCACCTTAATGATCGAATTCATGCGGTTACTCAAACTGGATAAATAAATTTCGATCATGCTGGACATTAAATCTCGTAACGATTCTACCGTATCAATCACTTGAATGGTCTGCTCATAGACATCACGAAAATAAATTTTTGTTTCGCTTTGAATAAAGGCACTGGGTGTATGATCCAAACTTAAAATCACTTCACGTAATGGCCAAACCGCTTTACGCAACATCACCAATTCCCGTTTCACTCGATACAATCGGTTCACGGCCGCTTGATCGGTTTGCTCAATTAAATCATCTTCCAACTGTTCCACCTGCTCGTCTACTTTTTCCAACACCAAAAAATAGTTGCCCAAGACACTCGCCAGAATGCGATAGAGCAAATAATCTGATCCTTGAGTACGTAATCGACTCTGCGGATTGGCTAATTCTTCTCGAATCGAGCCAAAGACATCACCGATTTTTCCAGACTGAATCGTGACGACAAAATTTTTGCCGA